>DASTHG010000001.1:0-2238 GCA_035718325.1 Gemmatimonadales bacterium
GAGCCCGGCGTGCCCGTGACGACCGCTCTCTTTCCACGCACGTCAACGCCCGTGACACAGGAATTCGTTGTTCCGGGGGTGCTTCCGTGGCGCGGCTGGTTCGGGCAGCAACAGGGTGACCAAAACCAGGTGCCGGTGCAGGTCTGGTACACGTTCAAGCGGGCCAAGGGGACTCCCTTCGGCGACCGGCCGCTGCCCGGCGGCACGATGCAGCTCTACCAGGCCGACTCGTCGGGTCGTCTGCAACTCATCGGCGAAGCGTCGATCGGTCACACGCCTGCCGCCAAGGACGTGCGCGTACAGTCGGGAGACGCGTTCGACGTCACCGCCGAGCGCATCCAGACCGACTACAACCAGGAGCAGCTCGCCCCGTTGCGGCGCGGCATGCCCTCGCGCCAGCGCATTACGGCGTCGTATCGCGTCACGGTGACCAATGCCAAAGCCGATAGCGTCACGGTCGACGTGCGCGAGAGTCACTTCGGCACCTGGTCGGTGACCGAGAGCAGCGTCCCGGCGGACAAGCTGTCGTCGACGGAGACGCGGTTTCGCGTGCGCGTGCCGGCAGGTGGGCAGACGGTGCTGACCTACACCCTGCAGGTCGAATCGTGAGCGTGCAGATCCTGCAGCTCGCCGATCTCCATTTCGGCGGGCTCGCCGACATCCGGCAGATCGAGGCGCTGGAACGCATGCTCCCCGACCTGCGCCCCGACGTCGTGGTGATCGGTGGGGATATCTCGCAGCGGGCCCGGCACGGCGAGTTTCAGCGCGCTCGCGCCTTCGCGAACCTGGCGTCCGAGACGTGCCAGGTCTTCACGATGCCGGGGAATCACGACGTGCAGTGGTGGCGCCGCCCGCTCCTGCCGATCGGGAAACAGGCGATCTATGGCAAGTACCGCCGCTATTTCGGGGACGACCTCACCCCCACCCTCGAGGTTCCCGGGGCGTTGATCGCGAGCGTGCTGACGTCGCACGGACTGAGCCTCGCCTCGGTGACCCAGTTGCGCGATTTCTGTGTGAAGGGGCATCTGCCGCGGCGCGAGATCGAGCGCGTGCGCGACCTGTTCGCCCGCGCGCCCGCGGACCTGGCGCGCGTGCTCGTGGTGCACCACAACGTGCTGCGCGGCGACATCTCGCAGCGCATGGGCCTGGCGCGCTGGCGCACGGCGCAGCGGCGCATCCTCGACTCGGGAGCCGACGTCGTGCTGTGCGGCCACGACCACCAGGAAGGCGCCGACGTGCTGGAGGGGAAGGTCGTCGTCTCGACCACCGGCACGCTGTCGGTGCGCACGCGCGGCGGCCGGCCGTCGTGCTTCAATTTCGTCACCATCGATCCCAGCGCCGTCCAGATTACGTTCTTCCGGTGGGAGGGAGAGAAGGGGCGGTTCCGGCCGTCGGATACGTTCGCGTTTGCGCGGGCGCGGGAGGGGGCTGCGGTAGCGGTCTGAAGCCGGTGGTTGGTGGTTTGTGGCGGGTGGTGAGTGTAACTTCCTCGCGTTTAAAGGCTCCTCTTTCAGACACTAGCCACTAACCACTCGCCACCAGCCACCGCCCATGCCTCCTAAATTCCACGGCGTCGATTTCTACAATCTGGATGGCTTGCTATCAGAGGAAGAGCGCGCCGTCCGCGACACGGTGCGCGGCTGGGTCGACGACAACCTCCTCCCCATCATCGGTCAGTGCTATGTCGAGGGCCGGTTCCCCAAGCAGTTGATCCCCGGTATGGCGGAGCTGGGACTCTTCGGCGCCAACCTGCCGGAGGAGTACGGCTGCGCCGGGCTCGATAACGTCGCCTACGGGCTGATCATGCAGGAGCTGGAGCGCGGCGACTCGGGCGTCAGATCGTTCGCGTCGGTGCAGGGCGGCCTCGTGATGTACCCGATCTTCGCCTTCGGCTCCGAGGAGCAGAAAAAGAAGTGGCTTCCCGAAATGGCGAGTGGCCACGTGATCGGCTGCTTCGGTCTCACCGAGCCCGATTACGGCTCGAACCCCGGCGGCATGATCACCGTCGCGAAGGAAACCGCGGACGGCTGGGTGCTGAACGGCGCCAAGATGTGGATCACCAACGGCTCGACCGCGCAGGTGTCGATCGTCTGGGCCAAGACCGGCGCCCTCGAGGACCAGGGTTCGATCCGGGGGTTCATCGTCCCCACGGATACGAAGGGCTTCACCGCCAAGGACCAGAAAGGGAAGCTCAGCCTGCGCGCGTCCGACACCTCGGAGCTCGTGCTGCAGGACGTC
>DASTHG010000002.1:0-12801 GCA_035718325.1 Gemmatimonadales bacterium
GGGCGCGCTGATCGGCGTGCTGGCGATGCGCGGCAGTGGCGGAGCAGCGGCATCCCCCGCGGCGGACACGCCGGCCGCGCCGTTCGCCGGCGGTGGGAACAGCGGCGGGATTGCCGCTCCCGACATCAGCCAGATGTCACCTGAAGAGCGCGCGCAGCGCCTCTTCGACCGTGTGATGCGCCTCGACGAGGCGGGCAAGACCGACAGCGTGCAATTCTTCCTGCCCATGGCGATCGGCGCCTATCAGCAACTGCCCGCACTGTCGCTCGACGCCCACTTCGACGTGGGACTGTTGAAGCTGGCCGGGGGGGACGCGGCGGGCGCGCTGGCCGAGGCCGATACCATCCGCCGCGAGGTGCCGACGCATCTCTTCGTCGATATCCTGCGCGCCCGGGCGCTCGAGGCGCAACGGAACACTCGCGACGCACGGGCGGCTTACCAGAGCTTCCTCAAGAACGAAGCGAACGAGCGGGCCCGGCGCCGTCCTGAATACGCGGATCGTTCTCGCCTGCTCGACTCGTTTCACGGCGAGGCGGTGACGCGGGCTAAGTGAGGTTCGGCTCGACTTTGGTGCGATAACAGTCGGGGCAGATGCCGTGGCTGAACTCGGCCTTCGACCGCGTCTCGATGTATCCTTCCAGCTCGTTCCAATGGTCCGTCTCGTTACGAATGCGCTTGCAGTAGCTGCAGATCGGGAGCAGTCCTTCGAGCGCGTCGATGCGCTGCCGCATCCCGAGAATCCGCTGGGCCACGCCCAGTCGGGCCTTCAGCTCGTCGGGATCGACGGGCTTGGTGATGAAATCATCGATCCCCGACTCCATCGCGGTGAGGAAACTTTCCTTCCCTCCCTTGCCGGTCAGCAGGATGAAATACGTGTACAGCGGTGAGCGGTCTTCGCGGATCTGGCGACACAATTCCAGGCCGTCCATCTCCGGCATCATCCAGTCGGAGATCACGATCCGCGCCGCGGTGAGCCGCCAGGCGTCGAGGGCCGCCTGGCCGTCGCTCGCCGCCGTGACGTGATAGCCAGCGGCCGCGAGCATCGCCCGCAACGTCATCCGCCCGACGGCGTCGTCCTCGGCGATGAGGATGTTCACGCCGGCTCCCGAGCTGGCGGCGCGGTAACGGGCGCGGGGCCCTGCAGCGGCACGACGAACCAGAACGTGCTGCCCTGCCCCACGATGCTCTCCACGCCGATCGTTCCCCCGTGCGCCTCGACGGCGAACTTGCAGAAGGTGAGGCCGAGTCCGCTCGAGTGCTTCGTGCCCTGCCGGGCCGCTTCGACCTGACCGAATTTCTCGAAGATCTTCTCGTGATACTCCTGCGCGATACCGGGCCCGGTGTCACTGACGGCTACCCGGACTCCTTCGTCGCCACCCCGCACTGAAACACGAATGCGGCCGGAGGCCGGGGTGAACTTGATGGCGTTACCGACGAGGTTGGCGATGACGCGGCGGATCACGCTCGGATCGATCATCGCCCGCAGCCGCTCGGGATCCTGCTCGAGCTGCAGCGACACGCGCCGGGCGCCCGCGCCGATGCCGGTGACGGCATCGTTCGCGACGATCCCGACATCGGTGAGCGCCAGCTCGAGCGGCATTTTCCCCGCCTCGAGGCGGCTCACATCGAGCAGGTCGCTGACCATCTCGGTCATTTCGACGGCGACCTTGCGGGCCTCGTCGATCGACTGGGTCAGGTCGCCATCGAGCCGGCCGGCGCCGTCGAGCTTGAGCAGATCGAGGTAGGCCCGGATGCCGGCGAGCGGGGATCGCAGGTCGTGCACGATCATGTGTACCAGGCTGTCGCGCAGCAGCTCGAGCCGCTCCAGTCGCCGGTACTGCTGCTCCACCTCGACATACAGCTGGTGCATGCGCACGGCATTGCGCACACGCAGCGTCAAGTCGCTCTTGTCGATCGGCTTCGTGATGTAATCGTTGGCCCCGGCAGCCATGCCGAGCAGGCGTTGGTCGCGCTGGCTGAGCGCCGTGACGAGCAGGACCGGGATGGACGCCGTGGACGGTTCGGCCTTGATGCGGCGGCACACTTCGAACCCGTCCATCCCCGGCATGCCGATGTCCAGCAACACGACGTCGGGGAACGTCGTCGTCACCTGCTGCAACGCTTGGGAGCCGTCGACGGCTTCGATCACCTCGTGGCCCTGCGCTTCCAGCAGGTCGCGCAACAGCAGGCGGTTGGGATCCTGGTCGTCGACGACCAGCACGCGGCCGGTGACCGCCTCGCGGCGCCGCAGGGCGGGGTCGGTCATGGCCGTTGTCGCGGCGCGAGCAGCCGCGTCACCAGGCGCGGCAGCGTCCGGGTGTCGATCGGTTTGGTCACGTAGGCGTCGAATCCCGCACGCCGGGCCTCGGCTTCGTCCCCAGCCATCGCCTGCGCTGTCATCGCGACCGTCGGGATGGCACTCGTTCGCGCATCCGCTTTCAGAGTCCGGACGGCCGCCAACCCATCCATCCCGGGAAGACGCACATCCAGCAGGATGAGATCGGGTCGATCGGACCGGGCCAGCCGCAGCCCGTCCTCGGCGGTACGCGCCTGCAGCACGACATAACCATGGGCGCCTAACATTTCCGTCGCCAGCTCCAGATTCAGGGCGTTGTCCTCCACAATCAGGATTCGTTTCGCGGGCGTGCTCGTCAAGCGGCAGGCTGCCTGGTCGCCGGGCAGACCCGCGCCAGTTCCATCAGCAGCTCGGCGGCGCCGTCCTTGCGGACCACCGCCTGCACCCCATCCAAGAGGCGCGCCCGGTCATCGGCGGTCAGCTCTTTGCCTGTGAAGACGAGAATGGGGATGTTGCGCCCCGCCGGGTGGTCGCGCAGCTGGCGCACGACTTGAAATCCCGTCATCCCCGGCATCACGAGGTCGAGCACGATGACGTCGGGGAGGTGCGCCAGCGCCAGCTCCACTCCGGTACGGCCATCGGTCGCCGAGAGGGCGCGCATGCCGTTGCGATTCAGCGTTTCGGTGAGCAACTCGACGGTCGGCGCTTCGTCATCGACGACCAGGACGGTGGGGGTGTGCCCCACCGGGACCGCGCCCATCGAGCGACGCACCGCGGTGACGAAGTCGTCGCGTTGCACCGGTTTCACCAGCCACTCGACCGCCCCGAGACTGAGGCCCAGCTCGCGATGGTCGGTGATGCTGACGACGACCACCGGAATCGCGCGCGTGGCGGACGCTCCCTTGAGCTGCCCGAGGATGGCCATGCCATCCTCTCCGGGGAGCAGGATGTCGAGGGTGATCGCGTCGGGCTTCAAGGTCCGGGCGAGGGCCACCGCCTGCGATCCGCTCGACGCGTGGACGACACGGTATCCCGCCTCCGCGAGGAAGTGCCCCAGCAGATCGCCGGCCCGCGGGTCGTCCTCGACGACCAGGACCAGCGGCCCCTGCTCCGCCCGGACCTCCGGCTGGGGAGCAGCGGGTGGCGGCGGGGGCATGGCGCTGGGCTGGGCGCGCAACGGCAAATAGAAGCGGAACGTGCTGCCGCGATCGGGCTCGCTTTCCACGTGAATGCGGCCGCCGTGCAGCTCGACCAGCTTCTTCGTCAGGGCCAGCCCCAGCCCCGTCCCCTGCTGCTCGCGAACATACTCGGAGTCGAGCTGCTCGAACTCCCGGAAAATGCGCCGCGTGTCCTCCGGGGCGATGCCGATACCGGTGTCGGTCACCGCGACCTCGATCACCGGCTCGCCGGGGGGGCGGCGCGCCGTGATCCGGATCCGGCCGCCGTCCGGGGTGAACTTGATCGCGTTGCTGAGCAGGTTGACGGCGATTTGACGGAACTTCGCGGGATCCGCGACGACCGACGGGAGGCCGGGCTCAACGTCCACTTCCATAGTATGGTGCTTGCGCTCGACGAGTGACTCCATGAGCGCCCGAACCTCGTCGAGCGCTTGGGCCACTTCGAATTGCGCGAGGGCGAGCTCCATCCGGCCAGCTTCGACCTTCGAGAGGTCGAGGATGTCGTTGATGACCTGCAGCAGGAGCCGCCCCGAGGCCAGGACGTTTTCCACGTAGCGGTGCTGTTTCTCGTTCAGGGTCCCGAAGGTCTCGTCCTCGAGCATTTCGGAGAACCCGATGATCGAGTTCAACGGCGTCCGCAGCTCGTGACTCATCTTGGCCAGGAAGTCCGACTTGGTGCGGTTGGCGGTCTCGGCCGCTGCCCGTGCCCGGCGCAGCTCTTCCTCCGCTCGCACCCGCTCGGTGATGTCGAGCCAGGCGCCGAGGATCTGCACCGGCGCCCCGGCCGCGTTGCGCAGCACGCGGGCCTCGTCCCGCATCCAGTGGTAGGTGCCGTCGCGGAAGAGAAACCGGTATTCACGCGTGAACCGATCCTGGGCAAGCAACGGAGGCGTTTCCGACAACAACCGCTCGCGCTCATCGGGGTGGAAGCGCGCGGCGACCCAGCCCGGATCGAGGGCATCCGCCGCGTCATAACCGGTCATGCGAGTAAAGTTGTCGCTCACGAACGTGGGGATCAGCTTTCCGGGCCTGACGTCGACGGCGTAGATCACGGTACTGGAGAACGCGAGCACCTGATGCAGCCGGGTTTCCGCCGCCCTGAGCGCTTCGGCGGCCTGCCGCAGCTCGGTGATGTCGTCGGAAACGCCAAGCAGAAACTGGGGACGTCCATCGGCATCGAGCACCGGGACCTTCTTGGTGTGCAGGATGCGCGAGCCTTTGTGGCGGGTGTGGATGAGCTCCTCCGGAATGTCCAGGACGGTGCCGCGCGCCAGCACTTCGCGGTCCTTCTCGACAAAAAAGCGCGCTTCGGTCTCGGGAAAGAAATCGAAGTCGCTCTTGCCGAGCAGCTCCTCGCGGGAAAATCCGAGCAGTTCCTCCCCCGAACGGTTGATGCGCACGAACCGCAGGTCGGAGGCGTTCTTGATGAACACCATGTGCGGGATCTGCTCGATCACCGAATCGAGGAACGAGCGGGAACGCTGCAGCTCGGCTTCTGCCCGGTCGCGGTCGGCGACGTGCCGGGCGAATAACCTCCGGGAGATCAGCACCAGGGCGATCGCCAGGAACGCTCCCGCCACGATCGTGATGCGGGCGACCCGCCCGGACACCCGCACCCGCGTTTCCAGCTGCTCGGTCCGCCGCGTGAGCGTCGAATCCAATGCCTGCGCGCTGCTGCGGATGCTGTCCATCGGCCGATCGCCCGACCCCCCGCCCAAGAGGCTCGCCGGCGCTGCGGGGTTGCCGCTGGTGCGCCGGGCGATCGTCTCGCCGAACTGCAGCAGCGCGGCGTGGACCGCCGGCCTGAGCGACGCCAGTTGGGTCATGACGGCCGTATCGGGATCCGCGATGGCGTGCAGCTGGTCGAGGTCGCGCTCGGCCGCCGTGACCATGCGAAGGTACGGGACGAGATACGATGAATCCCCGGTGAGCACGTAGCCGCGCTCGCCTGATTCAGCGTCCTCGAGGTGGATCAGGAGGTTGGAGAGGGCGCCGCGCGCCTCATAGGCGTGCCGCCGGTTCCGCGCGGCCGCCAGAGACCCGCTCACGCTCCAATACGACACGCTGCCGACGACCAGCAGCATACCGAGGGCAGACCCCAGTCCCAGATTCGCGATGCGCCGCAGGGATGTCGTCATGCGATCCGCCACTGGAGACCCAGATCTTCATGTAGGGGCCGTGAATCAACGGTCCTAGGTCGTTTTTGCGCCATCCAGGTGCGGGAACGCGACAGCGCGACAGGCCCGGGGTTACCGACTAACTTTGCTCCCCGCGACATCGTAGAATAGTGGAACTTCCGAACTTGGTGGAGGGACGGCTGCCATGAGCACTGCTCCTGTTCCGATCCTCGTCGTGGACGACGAGGAGCCGATTCGGAATGCCCTCAAGCGGTACCTCACCAAGCAGGAGTTTCTGGTTCATACGGCGTCCTCGGGCGAAGAGGCGCTGGACCAGCTGCGCGCCCACGAGGACGTCGCCCTGATGCTGTGCGACATCCGCATGGCCGGGATGAGCGGCGTGGACATCGTGCCCCAGGCGCTCGAAATCTCGCCCGACCTCGCAATTCTGATGCTGACGGCGGTCAACGACGCGACGACGGCGGCATTGTGCATGCAGCGCGGCGCGCTCGACTACCTCACCAAACCGGTCGAGCTGCTGGAGCTGGGACGGACGATTCAGCGCGCGCTGAAGCGACGCGAAATGATGATCGGCCGGCGCGAGCTCGATCAGCAGATTAAGGAAGAGGTCGAGCGCCGCACCCAGGAATTCCAGCGCGAGCGGGCCCGCCTCGAGCGGGTCTCCGTCGCGACCCTCGAGGTCTTGATCAACGCCCTCGAAGCCAAGGATCCCTACCTCCGTGGTCACTCGGCCCGGGTGGCCGACCTGTCGGCGACGATCGCCGCCGAAATGAGCCTCCCCGACGATGAGATCGAGCAGATCCGTTTGGCGGGCAGGCTGCACGACATCGGGAAGATCGGGACCCGCGAAGATGTGCAGAATAAGCACGGACCCCTGACCCCTGAGGAGTACGAACACATCAAGCAACACGTGGTGATCGGGTCTCAGATCCTCAGTCCCCTGCAACATCTCGGTCCCATTATCGACGTCGTCCGCGGCCATCACGAGCGTTGGGACGGCTCCGGGTATCCAGACGGGCGGCGCGGTGATGAAATCCCGCTCGCCGCGCGGATCATCGGGGCCGCGGAGGTGTGGGACGCCCTCAGCACTTCCCGCCCATACCAGGAGAAGCTCACCGCCGACCAGGCGGTCCGGCGCATGGGAGAGTTGTCCGGTTCCGTCATCGATCCCGCCGTGTTCGCCGCACTCTCGGAGGTCGTGAAACGGCGCCGGTCCCTGACGTTCCTGATCGATGGTGAGGGCACCCCGCACGAAATGCGCGAGTGGGGGGTGGAGAGTCCCCCATGAAGAACTCGATGGCACGTCGATTGCCGCTATTGACCCCGGATATGGCCTACATGAGGTTGGCGTACTTCTGGAGGGGACGCAGGTAATGGCGGACGTGCAGTCGATGGGGCTGGGATTGTCTCACGTAGTGTTCCTGGAGCGCGCCGCGCGCGAGCAGGACTCCACCCTGAGCAGGTTCGGCCAAGCGGCCTTTCTCGTCTTGCGCCTCGTCGATCTGCTCGGCGCCGAGCAAGCCTCCGATACCCGCGATGAGTTGTTCGGCTACCAGGCGGCGGCGACTGGTCGCTACTGCCACGAGCAGCTCGAGCCCGGGGCTTCGGCCGATCGCCTGCTCGAAATAGTCGGTGCCGCGAGTTACGCACACCGGCGTCATGATCCTGGTCTCATTGCTCCCGCGATGCTCGGCCTCGCTCGGTGGCTGATCGATGCGGGACATTTCGAGGAAGCGCTCGACGTTCTCGCGACGCTGCACCGCGCCGCCGGAGCCCGGCTCGATCCGAAGGCTGCGATCACGGCCGCCTTGGTCACAGGCCGGGCACAGCGTGAACTCGCGCAATTCGACGCAGCCGATGACGCCTACGGCCGGGCAGGGATGCTTGCCGAGGCCTGTGGCGATAGCGAGTCGATGCTCCTGTCGCAGCTGGGGCGGGCGAACGTCTTTTGGGGTCGGGGCAACCTGGCCGAGGCCGAGCGGTGCAACCGGGAAGTCGTGCGGAGCGCCCGGGCTGCGGGATTCCAGGATCCGGAAGCCCGCGGGGAGCATGGACTCGGCGTCGCGTTGGGTGCACGCGGCCAGGTGCATGATGCCGTGCCGCACTTCTGGCGCGCGTTCGAACTGTATAAGGATGAAGCCGGATCAATGCGGGCGCTGCACGACCTCGGGTACGCGCTCCTGCGGCTGGGGGCGATCGAGAGCGCCGAGCGCGCGTTCAAGATCGTCGTTCACCGCGCAAACACGATGGACGGCTCGGGCAACGCGATCATCGAACTGATGTACTGCGCGTCGTTCCGCCGCGACCGCGTGGGTTTCGAGCGGTGGCGCGGCGAATGCGCCCGCATCATCGATCAGATGGCGCCGAATCAGATTGCGGACTATCACCTCAAGCTCGGCATCGGCTTGGGGCGTTTTGGCCGTCTCGACCGAGCTGCCGCGGAGCTGCAGCTCGCTCTGCAGGTCGCGCGGAGCCATGGCCTGCACGAATTCGAGTTCCGGATCGAGCGAATTCTGAGCGGATTGGCGGATTGCAGCGCCTTCGAATCAGAGCACGTCGACGTGGAGCAGCCAGCCGGGACGAGCATCTACGAGGTGTCCAGCGCCCTGGCTGGCCTGCTCCAGTCGACGACCTAGTGCAGGCAGGTCCCGTTGCTCGCCCAGTTGGTGCAGGTCTGGTCGGCTCGAACGGGCGAAGGTCCCGTGGCGCTGTTCGAGGAACAGGCGGTTGCGGCGAGGGCGAACCCGATGACGACCAGCGCTCCGAGAGCAGAGATGCGACGTGACATGGAGAGCCTCCAGCAGTGTGAGAGTAGACAGCACCACAGCTGGGGCTCATATTGGACGGGGTAGGCAGGGTTTTTGAGGTCAGATTTGCGACAACTTAGGTTGTTCCTGCGACATTAGATGCTCGTCCTCGCCGCCGTTCCCGAAATCCAAGTGCTCCGCCTGCGCCGCGCAGCTGGAGCGCGCTTCGGGTTTGTCTCAACCAGTGCATGGGGCGAGGTGGTCGATCTCATTTGTCGACAGCCCATCGAGCTCGCCGTGGTCGATCCGATGCTCTCCGGCGAGCCACGCAGCCAGGAGATCGAGCGACTGCGTCTCCTCTTTCCGTCCCTCCCGGTGCTGCTGTACACGACTTTCACACCCGCGCTCGCGCCGGTGCTGCTCGCGCTCGGCCGTCAGGGTGTGCAGGAAGTCGTGTTCTGCCGACTCGACGATCACCCCGATGGGTTGCGCAGCGCGCTGGAGCGCGAGCAGGCGCGCGCGTGCTCACAGCAGCTGCTGGAGCAGATCGCGGCGACCTTCGCCCACATGCGCCCGGAGATTCGCTGGCTGCTCGAAGGTGCGCTGCGCGCTCCGGAGGGGGTCCAGACGGTCGAGCAGCTCGCGGCCTCGGCCGGCGTGGGCCGCCGGACCTGCGAACGCTGGTTCATGCGCGCGGCGATGCCCAGCCCGCGCCATTTTCTCGCTGCCGCGCGCGTCCTCTACGCGCACCGCTTGCTGCAGGATCCCGGCTTCACCGTCGAAGACGTCGCCAAGCGGCTCGGGTACTCACAAGTCCGCACCTTGCAGCAGCACGCCCGCTTCTATCTCGGCCTCACCGCGGGAGAGATGCGCCTGTCGCTCACGCCGGAGGCCGCCCTGCAGCTCGTCGCGCGCCGCTTCACCACGCTCCCGCGCGCGGCCGCCGAATCCGAAGCGTCGTGACGGGCGCGGCGCGGGTCATCCACGTCGCCCACAGCCCCGACTCGGACGACGCGTTCATGTTCTGGGCTCTGGCGGCGGGGCGTATCGACACCGGTGGCCGCCGCTATCTCCACGAGCTCGCCGATATCGAGACGCTGAACCGCCGCGCCCTCGCCGGAGAGCTCGAAGTCACCGCCGTCTCGATTCACGCGTATGCCTACCTCGCCGACCGCTACGCCCTGCTCGCCCACGGCGCGAGCATCGGCGACCGCTACGGCCCCCGCATCGTCTCTCGGGAGCACGCGCCGGCCGATCCGCGCGCGGCCCTGGCGGGGCGGACCGTGGCGGTGCCGGGGGAGCTGACCACAGCCTTCCTGGCGTTGCGGCTCTACCAGCCCGCGGCCCGCACCGTCGTCGTGCCGTTCGATCAGATCGAGGAATACGTCGCGGCGGGACGCGCCGACGCCGGACTGCTGATCCACGAGGGACAGCTCACCTACGCCGACCGGGGCCTCGCCCTGTGGGTCGACCTCGGTGAATGGTGGGACGCCGAGACCGGGCTGCCGTTGCCGCTGGGCGGCAACGTCGCTCGCCGCGACCTCGGGGACGCGCTGCTCGACGCCGTTGCCCGCGACTTGAAGGCGAGCATCGAGTACGGCCTCGGGCACCGCGCCGAAGCGCTCGCCCACGCCCAGTCGTTCAGCCGCGGCCTCGATCCTGCGAAGACGGACCGGTTCGTCGGGATGTACGTCAACGATTACACAGTGGACTACGGCGAGCGCGGGCGACGGGCGGTCCGGGAGCTGCTCGAGCGGGGGCACCGCGCCGGGATCGTCCCCGGCCCCGTTCCGCTCCACTTCGTGACAGCCCGATGACGGATCACTCCGAACACCCCACAGCCGTGTTGATCGTGGACGACGAGGAGCCGATGCGCAGCGCCCTCCAACGGTTCCTCAAGGGGCTCGGGCTGCCCACATTCGCCGCCGCCTCGGGGGCGGAAGCGCTCGAGGTGCTCCACGCCAACCCTGTCGCGGTGATGCTCGCCGATATCCGTATGCCCGGCATGAGCGGCATCGATCTCGTGCCGCAGGCCCTGGCATTCGATCCCGATCTCGCGGTGGTGATGCTCTCGGCGGTGAACGACGCCACCACCGCCGCCCTGTGCATGCAGCGCGGCGCGATGGACTACCTCACCAAGCCTCTCGACCTCGAGGACCTGGAGCGCGCCGTGCAGAGCGCGCTGCGGCGCCGCGAGGAGCGGCGCGCAACGCGCGAGCTCGATCAACGCGCCAAGGAGGCGCTCGACCGAGAACGGGCCAAGGCCGCGCGGTTGACCGTCGCAACCCTCGAGGCGCTGGTGAACGTCATGGAGGCGCGCGATCCCTACCTGCGCGGCCATTCGGCCCGGGTGGCCGATCTGGCCGCGACCATCGCCGCCCATCTAGGACTGGCGGATGACGTCGTCGAAGCCGCCCGGCTCGCAGGCCGGCTGCACGACATCGGCAAGATCGGCACGCGCGAGGGTGTCCTCAACAAGCAGGGTCCGCTGACCTCCGAGGAGAACGACCACATCAAGCAGCACGTCATCATCGGGTCCCAGCTCCTGGCCCCGATCGACGAGCTGCGTCCGGTGCTGGGCGGGGTCCGCAACCATCACGAGCGGTGGGACGGCTCGGGGTATCCCGATGGCCTCAAGGGAGAAGAGATCCCCCTGCTGGGGCGTATCATCGGGGCCGCGGAGATCTACGACGCGCTATGCACCAGCCGGCCCTATCAGGAGAAGATGTCACCGTATGAAGCGGTGCAACGGATGGGCGAGCTCGCGGGAACGGCGCTCGATCCCCGCGTCTACGCATCCCTCGCGGAGGTGGTCCGCCGGCGGCGCTCGCTCATTTTTCTCGAAGGCGGGGACACTCCCAGCTCCTGAATAGACCAAACCCGGGGGCTTGCGCACCCCGGGTTGGCGGGTCGGGCGAAGTGGCCGTCACACTCCGGCCGCGACCTCTTGCTCAGCTCTGCAGTTGTCTTGGCGTTCTACCCTACGCATCCTGCGGCGGAATTGTTACAGGCCGCTGTGTCGCCGCCGCACCCACTTTGATGCACCGACCCGTGAAAGCGTTGCACCCGCCGCTACCTCACGAGCGGCGCACACGCCCCAGCCGGGACGTCGTGATCGTTTCACTCTGGGACCCACGGCGCAAGACAACACGCGTATTCCCGAGTCCCCAGGCGATCCCCAGCGGGCTGAATACGATTTCCGGATTGGAGACCGTCAGGGATACTCCGGCCGACGCCGGACCCGCCCAGCGCGCGTACGGCTCCCACCCCGCCGGTCCCTCGCGGTCGATGCGCAACGAGTCGGCGGCGATGCGCAAGCGCGCGCGCCCCCCGCGCAGGACGGCCGCCGTACGCGTGACCGCCAGCGCAGTCGTCACGTCGCGCGCGGCACCGTCGGCGGCGATCCAATCGAGCACCGGCATGAGCCGCACCAGCGCGATCGTCGTCAATACCGCGACGATCACGAGAACGACGATCAACTCGAGCAGCGTGACGCCGCGACGCATGGCCCAAGTGTATGCGGGCGAGCGGCCGGAGCGTCATCGAAATCTTGCGCGGCGCAGCGAAACTACGCGTCGCTGCACCGGTTGCGCCCCCGGTCTAACCCGCCAGCCCGGGGAACGCTATGTTGACAACGATGACCGCCGCGCCGCAGCGCGACCCTCTCCATACCCTGCGAGAGTACCGCAATCTCGCGCCGTGGAACCTGCACGATCTGTCGATCCTCGTGGGGGCCGTGTTGCAGGCGTCCGCGATCACGCCGATCAATGCCGCGGCGCGGGCGACGCCGAGCCAGCGCACCATCCGGTTCTACGTCGCGCGCGGACTGGTTGCACCGCCCGAGGGGCGCGGCACCGCGGCCACCTACACCTACCGCCACTTCCTCCAGCTCTTGTGCATCAAGCTGCGCCAGATGGAGGGCGCCACGCTGGCGGCGATCACACGGGACATGGTGGACCAGACCGGCGATGTGCTGGAGCGGCGTGCTGCGCAAACGCTGGGAGCGGCGCTGCCGCCTCCCGACCGGTTGTCGCTGCGGGGCGGCGAAGCGCTGCCGCGGGGGCGCTCGGGCCGCGCCATCAACGCCTGGTTGTCGCGCGACGTCGAGCGCGAGCCGGGCACGCCGTCCAGCTGGCGGCGCATCCCGGTGGCCCGGGGCGTCGAGCTGCACCTCGATGCCGACCACCCCCTCGCCCGGCTCGGCCCCGAAGAGGCCGGTGTGGCCGAGATGGTGCGCCAGGCGCTCGCGAAACTCCTGCCGCAGTGGCCCGCGTAGTACTCGTTCTCCACATCCGGAGTAACTCATGAGTGGTGTGATCCTGCTGATCATCCTCGGAGTGGTCGTCCTGTACGGAGTGGGTGCGTACAACGGCCTGATCAGTCTCAAGAACCAGACGCTCAACGCATTCAAGCAGATCGACGTCCAGTTGAAGCGGCGCCAC
>DASTHG010000003.1:0-6250 GCA_035718325.1 Gemmatimonadales bacterium
TATCACACTCAGAGCTTCTCGAGCCGCACGCACTTCTCGGCCAGCGTGAACTACGCCACGAGCGCCAGCGTCGTGCAGCGCAACACAGTGGATCCGTTCCTCACCACCGCGCAGCTCAGCTCCAATGTGAATTTCGACAAGCGCTTCGATTGGGGGGCCTTCAACTTCGGCGGCAGCATGACGCAAAACCTGTCGACCAACTTGACGCAGCAGAGTCTGCCCCGTGTCTCGATCACGCCGGCGCCGATCGACCTGACCTCCTGGATCACGTGGTCGCCGGGCTTCTCCTACACCAATACCCAGACGTTCCACAACCTCAGTGCCACTCCGCTGCTGCTCCCTAACGCGAGCGGCGGGATCGACACGCTGGCGCGCGGGTTCGACAACCGGGTGACCGATCTGGCGATCGGGACCCCGCTCCGCATCGGGCGCTGGAACTGGAACAACAGTTTCATGATCGAGGATAAGGCGAGCAATCAGCGGGTGGAATTTCTCATCCCCGATCCGGTGGACACCGCTCTCAGACATCACGTCGTGTACGACCGCACGTTCGAGACGCGCGTCGACTGGACCACGGGGTTCAGCCTGCCGCAGCTGTTCCCCGGGACGTGGCACATCCAGCCCGGCATCGGCATCGCCAACAAGACCAGCGCCGGGCCGTACATGCTGCGCAATCAGTTCACCGGCGGGCAGTTTCTGCAGCAGGGGAAGCGGTTGCAATTCAGCCTCGGCGCGGCTCCCACGGTCTTCGGGTTCTTCCCAGGGATCGGTCCGTTCTCACGCATCCGCCATTCGATTGCGCTGATCATGAACTACCAATACGCGCCCGGCGCCAAGGTGGACCCGGGGTTCGCGCACGCGCTCGACCCCACCGGCCGGCTGCTCAACGCCAAGAGCGATCCCCAGCAGACGGTGACGCTCGGGCTGTCGCAGACGTTCGAGGCGAAGTACAAGCCTGCCGCGGGCGATACCACCGACCAGCCGGCGCACAAGATCCGGCTGCTGAGCCTCAATACGTCGGGGATCTCGTACAATTTCGAGCAGGCGAAAATGCCGGGCCGGGTCGGCTGGCAGACGCAGACGCTCACCAACACCTTCGCCTCGGACCTGCTTCCCGGGTTCAACTTCCAGATGACCCACGATCTGTGGCGCGGGCAGGTGGGCCTCGATACCACGAAGTTCGACCCGTTCCTGCAGAGCCTGTCGGCGTCCTTCTCGCTGAGTCAGCGGACGTTCGCCGCTCTGGGCGCCCTGCTCGGGCTCGGGCATCGACCTGAGGCGACGACCGGGGGAGCACCCGCGCCGGCCCCGGGCGCCCCGCAGGGGGGGACGTTCGGTCCGGGTCCGCGCGCCATCGGTGGCGGGTTCGGTGGCATCGGCGGCCCCCCAGGAGGATTCGCGGGCGGGGGAGGGCGCGGCTTCAACCTCAACGTGCAGTTCTCGCTGCAGCGCAGCCGCAAGCAGACCAGAACCGACTCTCTGGGCAACGTGATCGCGCTCCCCGGGCTCTCGGGGGGCAACCAGCAGATGTCGCTTGGTATGGCGTTCAGCCCCACGCCGCATTGGACGGCGTCCTGGAACACCAACTACGATTTCGAGACGAAACGCTTCCCGCAGCACTATGTGCGGTTGGAACGGGACCTGCACCGCTGGCACGCGTCGTTCGCGTTCAGCCGCACCGCCAGCGGCAACTTCGCGTTCAATTTCTATGTCGCCCTGCTCGACGAGCCGGACATCAAGTTCGACTACGACCAGCAGAGCTACCTCCACACCACGACTCCGAGCCCCTAATCATCTCAGGGTGTCCTCGTACGAGGACAGTTCGCGTACTATTCATCAGCGTAAGTCGTTAGTTAGCAAGAACGTACGATTCGGCACGACGCCTGCCTTTGGAGCTGGCGTTTCCGTCCTTCTCCACGAGGTACGTATGTCGTCCCGGATCACCGTCAGTCTGGTCGCCGCAGGGCTGTTGCTCACTGGGTGTCAGAATTACGACACGACCGGCTCGCTGCCGACCGTGTCCGCCCCCACGAACCTCACCTATCAGCTCGATCCGAGCGGCGATCCGTCGACACCGGCGGGGATCCTGCTGCGCTGGGACGATGTGACCGACGCGTCGCTCGCGAGCTATCGCATCTACTCGCGCGGCAGCACCGGCGCTGCGTTCAGTCTGCGTGGCGAGACGACGTCCAATACGTTTCACGACAACGGCGTGCCACACCTGCAGTATTACGTGACCGCCACCGACGTGAACGGCGGCGAGAGCGACGCCAGCAATACCATCACCGTCGACGAGCGGCTGGCGCTCGAAAGCCCCGACTCGCTGAATTCGATTTCCTTGAATGGGGCGATCCAGCTCGACTGGACCGACAACGCCTTTCTCGCCGACCCGAGCCGGTTCCAGTGGTACCGCGTCTACAGCGCGTCGTACAACCTGGACACCGGTTTGTGCGGCAATGACTGGGCACTCGAAGGAACGACGGTGTCTCCGGAGTTCGTCGCGGCCGCGCTCTCGAACGGAGTGCCGCGCTGCTTCGGGGTGTCGGCGATCAGCGTCGAGGGCTACGAAAGCCTCTGGTCGCCGGTGCGCCAGGACACGCCGCGGCCCGATGCGCGCAACGTGCTCGTCTCGGCGTTCGAGGCGAACAGCGCCCAGTCCGGCTTCCGCTTCTGGGATGACGTCAATCAGGACGGCATCGGCCAGGCGAATGAGCTCGGTTTGATCCAGGACGGCAATCGCACCGACATCGACTTCTGGGTGCACCGGGCCGCCGATTCGACGCTGTGGATCGTGCCGGAGTTCAGCGGTACCTCGCTGCGGCTCTACTCCAATCAGCCGGTCGCGGATCTCACCGCGATCGACTTCGCCCCGGCGAGCGGCTACTCGCGCAACATGATTCAGGCGCAGCCGGGCTATGGATACGTGTTCCAGATCGTCGAGGGCAACACCGTCCGCTATGCGGCGCTGCGGGTGACGCACGTGGGTCGTAGCTACCTGATCTTCGACTGGAGCGTGCAGACCGATCCCGGGAACCCCGAGCTGCTGGTGCACGGAAATCTCCCCACCTCGGTGGAGACCGGCATCATCGTGAAGGGCGCGCACTAATCCCCTGGCGGACGGAGCAAGCAGGGCCGGGAGCCGATATCGGCTTCCGGCCCTTCTCGTCTCCGCCTACCTTCCTCCCCACCATGTCTGACACGGTCACCCTCGACGGCCGCTCGCTCACGATCGCCGACGTCGTCTCCGTCGCCCGCCACGGTGCCCGCGTGGCGGTGGCGCCGGAAACGCGCGACCGCGTCAAGCGCTCGCGGGCGGAGGTCGAAGCGGCCGTGGCCCGCGGCGACACGATCTACGGCGTCAACACCGGCTTCGGGAAACTGGCGCACGTCCGCATCCCTCCCGAAGACCTGCGGGCCCTGCAACTCAACCTGATCCGCAGTCACGCCTCGGGCGTAGGCGAGCCGCTGCCGGTCGAGGCCGTGCGCGCGATGATGCTGCTGCGCGCCAACGTTCTCCTGATGGGGACGAGCGGCGTCCGAGCGGTGATTCCCGATACCCTGGTTGCGATGCTCAACGCCCAGGTGCATCCCACCGTCCCCTCGCAGGGCAGCGTGGGGGCGTCGGGGGACCTGGCGCCGCTCTCGCACCTTGCCCTCGCGATGATCGGGGAGGGACCGGACGGTCACCGGCTCGCTCCCGCGGGGATCGCCGTCGTGACCCTCGAAGCGAAGGAAGGGATCGCCTTCGTCAATGGGACTCAGGCCCAGACCGGTCTCACCGCGCTGCTGGTGCATGACGCGTGGACGCTGTGGCGCACGGCCCATGGCGCCGCGGCGATGAGTCTCGAAGCGGTGCGCGGCACGCCGGTGCCGTTCGACGCCCGCATCCACGACGCCCGGCCGCACCCCTACCAGCAGCGCTCCGCCGCCCTGCTGCGGGATCTGCTCGCCGACAGCGCGATCCGCGAATCGCATCGTCACGACGACCCCAGGGTGCAGGACGCGTACTCGTTACGCTGCACGCCCCAGGTGCTGGGCGCGGTGGGGGAGGGTTTCGCCTTCGCGGAGCGGCTGGCGACGACCGAGCTGAATGCGGCAACCGACAATCCACTCGTCTTCGGCACGGAGGTCCTGTCGGGGGGCAACTTCCACGGGCAGCCGGTGGCGCTGGCGCTCGACGTGCTCGCCATCGCCCTTGCGACGCTGGCGGGGCTCGCCGAGCGGCGGCTCGAGCGCGTCGTGAATCCCGACTTGTCCTCGGGGCTGCCCGCCTTCCTGGCGCTGCACCCCGGCCTCGATTCCGGATTCATGACGGCGCAGATCGCGGCCGCGGCGCTCGTCGCCGATGCCCGCGTCCTCTGCACCCCCGCCAGCGTGCAGTCGATTCCGACCGAAGGCAATCAGGAAGACGTCGTGCCGATGGGAATGACGGCGGCGTGGAAGGCACGCCGCACCCTCGACGACGCGACGCGGGTGGTCGCGATCGAGCTGCTCGCGGGAGCGCAGGGGCTCGAATTTCTGAAGCCGCTCACCCCGGGACGCGGCGTGGCGCGTCTCTACGAGGCGGTGCGCCGTCTGGTGCCGGCCTTGAGCGCCGATCGCCCGATGTCCGAGGATATCGAGCGTATCGTCGTGGCGATTCGCGACGGCGCGCTCGCTCCGCCAGGGTCGCCATGAGCGGAGCGCGCACCGTCCGCGCGCCGCGCGGCCGTGAGCGATCCTGCCGCGGCTGGGTCCAGGAGGCGGCGCTGCGGATGCTCATGAACAACCTCGATCCCGACGTCGCCGAGCGGCCCCAGGACCTCGTGGTGTATGGCGGAACCGGCCGGGCGGCGCGGAGCTGGGCGGCGTTCGATGCCATAGTGCGGACGCTCAGGACTCTGGGCGACGATGAAACGCTGCTGGTCCAGTCCGGCAAACCCGTCGCCGTGTTCACCACGCATCCCGACGCGCCCCGCGTCCTCATCGCCAACGCGAACCTCGTCGGCCGCTGGGCGACGTGGGAAGTGTTCCGCGACCTGGAGCGACGCGGGCTGATCATGTACGGCCAGATGACGGCCGGCTCGTGGATCTACATCGGCACCCAAGGCATCCTGCAGGGCACCTTCGAGACCTTTGCCGCCGTCGCGGCTCGTCACTGGGGCGGTACGCTTGCGGGCCGGCTGGTCGTCACCGGTGGCCTCGGCGGGATGGGCGGTGCCCAGCCGCTCGCCGCGGCGATGAACGACGGCGTGTGCCTGGTGGTGGAGGTCGACCCCGCGCGGGTCCAGCGCCGGCTCGAGACGCGCTACCTCGATCGGGCCACCACGTCGCTCGACGAGGCGCTTACCTGGTGCGATGCGGCTCGGCACGCGGGCACGCCGCTCTCGGTAGGGCTCGTGGGCAACTGTGCCGAGGTGCTGCCGGCGCTGGTACGGCGTGGCGTGGTGCCCGACGTCCTGACCGACCAGACGTCGGCGCACGACACCCTCAACGGCTACGTCCCAGCGGGATGCTCGCTCCCCGAGGCCCTGGCGTTGCGCGGCGCTGATCCCGGCGAGTATGTGCGGCGCGCCGTCGCGAGTATCGCGGTGCACGTGCGCGCGATGCGCGACCTGCAGCGCAGCGGCGCCGTCACCTTCGACTACGGCAACAACATCCGCACCGTCGCTGCCGATGCCGGCGTCACGGACGCCTTCGACATTCCGGGATTCGTGCCCGAGTACATCCGGCCGTTGTTCTGCGAAGGAAAGGGCCCGTTCCGCTGGGTCGCCCTGTCCGGTGACCCGAAGGATCTCGACCGCACCGATCGCCTCGTGCTCGAGCTGTTCCCCGACAACGCGCATCTGGCGCGCTGGATTCGCCTGGCACGCGAGCGCGTGGCGTTCCAGGGACTACCGGCGCGGATCTGCTGGCTGGGGCAGGGAGAGCGGGCGCGTTTCGGGGTGGCGCTGAACGATCTCGTCGCCTCCGGAGAGCTGTCGGCGCCGATCGTGATCGGCCGCGATCACCTCGACACGGGTAGTGTCGCGTCGCCGTTCCGCGAGACCGAAGCGATGCGCGACGGGTCGGATGCGATCGCCGACTGGGCGATTCTCAACGCGCTGGTGAACACCGCGTCCGGCGCGTCCTGGGTGTCGTTCCATCACGGCGGCGGGGTCGGCATCGGCAACTCGCTGCACGCCGGGCAGGTGATCGTCGCGGACGGGACGCCCGCCGCCCGGCGTCGGCTCGAGCGGGTGCTGACGAACGATCCCGGCATCGGCGTGGT
>DASTHG010000004.1:0-14117 GCA_035718325.1 Gemmatimonadales bacterium
TCGCCTGTTCGCGCGCGTCATCCGAGGCGCTGGATTTCTCGGCGAAGTCCCGCAGGATCTGGCCGGCGCGGTCGCCGCGGATCTGGGACAGGGCGAACAGCGCCTTCTTCTGGATCTCCTCGTCGGTCGACGATTGGAGGATCGAGTCGAGCGCCGTCACGGCTTTCTCGCTCCCCACCTGCGAGAGCCAGAAGACGGCCTGTTCGCGCACCTCCTGATCGGGATCACCGCGCGCGGCGCTGAGCAGGATGTCTTCGGTTTCCGCGGTACGCTTCTGCGAAATAATGAACACCGCTTTGCGCCGCAGCTGCACACTGCAACTGTCGCGGCGCGCCAGCACTTGTTTCAAGATCGGCATGGCCGACTCGGCGTCCATTTGCAGCAGCGCGTTGAGCGCGGCGATGCGAGGATCGTCGTCATCGTCGGAGCTGGAACACGTTTGTGGGTGGCGCGCCGAGTCCGCGACGTTCTGCGTCGCGGCTACCCCTTCAGGGTCTCCCTGCTTCGCGAGCGCTCCCTGCACCTGGGCGAGCAGTGCATCGGCGTCGCCGCGCGTCGAGGCACGGGGGAATTTCGCCTTCTGACTCTTCAACACGGTGCGTGCAAGCCGGTAGCTCGCCGCGTCGCCCGTCTTGTAGAGCGCGAACGCCTGCCAGTAATACGCGTCCGGTGTGTAGTCGGAACGCGGGTAGCGTTTGATCAGGTTCGCAAAGGCGCTCGCTGCATCCGTGTAGCGATTGTTGTTCAACAGCTGCCGGGCGGAGCGGTAAAGTGAGTCGCCGGGATCCTGGTCAGCCCAGGCCGGCGGCGGGTCTCCCGCGGGCTCCGCGGCATCAGTGAAGTCCCCGGCCAGCGACTCCAGGCCCGCCAGGCTGCTGAGCGAGCTGAGCCCCTCCAGGCCGGACAATCCCGACAGCCCGGAGAGCCCCGTCAACCCCGAAAGGCCGGTCATGTCGGAAAGGCCAGCCATGCCGGACAGGCCGGTGAAAGATGCGAGATCGGTCTGAGCAAATTCCAGCGCCGCCGACGCGGCCTCGAGTTGCGCGTCGAGCCGGCGGTGGCTCCGCGCGGCTCGCGTCGCAGCAGCCGCCGGGGTCGGAGGGGTCGCGGGAGCCGGTGCTGCCGGCTGCTGCAAGTTCAGAGAGACGGCCGCGACCAGCCATGGCATTGCGAACATCGTTACAGCGCTCCTTGCGTACGTGGTGCGCTCGCCGGACCGGCGGGGATTGCCGTCCGCAGACGAGTCAGCACGCTCTGTTGGTCCATGCCCTGCGTAATGAGATCGACGTCCAGCGTGTCGCGCCGGCCGCCGGGGAGTAAGGCGATTTGCGCCAGCACGAGCTCCAGGTCCTCGAGCAGCGGCCTGAGATGCGGGTCCTGCCCGGCCGGACACTGCATCAAGAGGCGCGTCGACGTGAGCAGCTCGCGCGCCTGGTCGATGAACAGCGTGTCGACGCGGCCGGCGCGCGCATCGGCCCGGAAACCGGTGAGCAGCGTTTCGGTGCGGTTCAGGTACTGTACGGCCGCGACACCGTAGGCGAGGTCCGAACGCGTTTCGCGGCGGGACGCCGACACACCGCTCGGAGTCTCGGGACGGAGCCGCAATCCAATCGCGACGCCCACGAGGAGCACAGCGGCCATGCTGAGCCCCCAGCGCCAGGCGGGTCGAAGAACGAAGATCCGCGGCGCGGCACGGCGCCGGCGCCCGGCTTCGATCGCCGTCCACATCTCCTCGCGCGGCGTTGCGGGCGGCCGGTGATAATCCCGGGCCGCTTCGCGCATCCGCTCTTCGAATCGATCGTCAGTCATGAGGCCCACTCCCCGGCGAAATCCGCCAGTGATTCCCGCAGCTTCGCTCTGGCACGGGACAACTGCGCTTTCGATGTGCCGACTTCCATCCCGAGCGTCTCCGCGATTTCCTCGTGCGTGTACCCTTCCACGTCGTGCATCACCACCACCGTGCGATAGCGGTCCGGCAGCGCGTCGATGGCCGCGTGCAACCGCACCTTCAGATCCGGCTCCGCGCTGCGCGTGGTACTCGCCACGCTATCGGCAGCTTCGAGCGGGGCCTGCGACCGGAAGCGTTTCGTCTTGCGCAAACCATTCAACGACACCGATGTCGTGATGGCGTGCAGCCAGGTCGAAAACCGCGCGTCGCCGCGGAACGTGTCGAGCCGCGCGAACGCGCGGATGAACGTCTCCTGCGTAAAGTCGCGCGCCAGCTCGTCGTCACCCGCAAGCCGGTAGGCGAGTCGATACACACGGTCGACGTGCGCATCGTACAACGCCCGTTCGGCGGCTGGCTCCCCCGCACGGACTCTGGCGATCAGCTCATGTTCGTCCACGCGGCTCCGTACGGGGTGTTGTCATGTTTGTGACACAGGTTGGCAGGAAACAGTTGCGAGGGACCAGGATAGGGCGTCTCGCCCCTCACCGGGTTCCGAATAGGCGGTCGCCTGCATCGCCGAGTCCCGGCAGGATGTACCCCTTCTCATTCAGTTGCCTATCCAAAGCGGCGGCGTACACCGCCACATCCGGGTGCTCGGTGTTCATGCGCCGCGCGCCCTCGGGGCAGGCCACCAGACACAGGAAGCGGATGCGCTGCGCGCCGGCGCGCTTCAGCGTGGCGACGGCGTCGGCCGCCGAGCCGCCCGTCGCGAGCATGGGATCGAGCACGAAAAAATCGCGCGTGTCGCCGTCGCGGGGAATCTTGAAGTAGTACTCGACGGGTTGCAGCGTGTCGTGGTCGCGATAAATGCCGATGTGCCCGACGCGCGCCGAGGGAATGAGCTGCGTGATGCCGTCGACCATCCCGAGGCCCGCCCGCAGGATCGGCACGAGGACGAGCTTTTTCCCCGCGACGCGCTCGGCCTTCATCTTCTCGAGCGGCGTTTCGATTTCCACCGGCTCGAGCGGCAGGTCCTTGGTCACCTCGTACGCCATCAGCATCGCGATCTCGTTCACCAGCTGCTTGAAATCCTTGGTGCTGGTGTGGCGATCGCGCAGCAACGAAAGCTTGTGG
Organism: Gemmatimonadales bacterium; assembly: GCA_035718325.1. Taxonomy (GTDB): domain Bacteria; phylum Gemmatimonadota; class Gemmatimonadetes; order Gemmatimonadales; family GWC2-71-9; genus DASTHG01. The sequence continues at coordinate 3,023 of DASTHG010000004.1, forward strand.
CGAATGAGCGGATGATCGAGGACGGTGAGATTGGGGAACGGAGTGGTAGCCATGTGGCGCATAACCTACGCGCGGTTCGGCTCCGAGCCAGGGCCCGAGAGTTGAAAGTTGTCCGTCCGGCGGTAGTATCCGTCCCATCCCCAATCGTCAGTTCCCGTGAGAGGAGCAGTGTCATGAAGCGCGTCTCCGTCCTCCTCCTGGCACTCGCCGTGAGTGCCGGATCCCTCACCGCGCAGGCGCCGACCAAGCGCCGCATCGCCGTGCTCGATTTCGATTATGCGACCGTGCATCAGTGGGTGTACGACATCTTCGGCTCGGACCAGGATATCGGCAAAGGCATCGCCGACATGCTGGTCACCGACCTGGTGCGCAACGGCACCTATTCGGTAATCGAGCGTAAGCAGCTCGATCAGGTGCTGCGCGAGCAGAACTTCCAACAGAGCGGGCGCGCCGATCCGTCGTCCGCCGTCCAACTCGCCAAGATTCTCGGTGTGGACGCCATCATCATCGGCAGCATCACGCAGTTCGGCCGCGACGACAAGAAGCTCGGCGTGGGCGGCGCCGGCGTCCACGTGGGCGGTATCGGCATCGGCGGGTTCGGCAAGAAATCCGCCAAAGCCGTGGTGCAGATCGACGCGCGCATCGTGAGCACGACGACCGCCGAGATCCTGGGTGTCGCCACCGGGCACGGTGAATCGAAGCGCTCCGGGCTCACGCTGGCAGGAGGCCTGGCGATCGGCGGGACCGGTGGAGCCGGTGTGCTCGATATGGGAAGCTCCAACTTCTCCAACACCATCATCGGAGAAGCGACGCGCCTTGCCGTCGACAGCCTGACCGGGCAGCTCGTGGCTGCAGCCGGCGGCATCCAGGAGACGAAAGTCGAGATCCGCGCCCTCGTGGCGGACGTCTCGGGTGGAGAGGTGACGATCAATGTCGGCACCGGCGCCGGGGTGAAGGTCGGCGGGGAGTACGATGTGGTCCGTCCCGGGCGGGAGATCCGCGACCCGGCGACCGGCCGCGTGCTGCGGCGCACCACGACACCCGTCGGGAAGCTCAAGATCACCCAAGCCGACGAAGGCTCGGCGACCGGGACGCTCACCGGCGGGCCAGCCCGCGTCGGCGATTGCGTGGGCGTCTGTCCCGCGAACATGGGCAGCGCCGGCGGCGCGGCACCTCCCGCCGTCGAGCCGTTGAACCAACCGAACGCCGCCGCACCGCCGACGTCGGGCGGCGCGCTACCGGCGCTCTACAGCCAGCCGATCAGCGGGCCGTTCACGTGGGGGATGTACTCGTTCAAAGGAACGGAGCACTTTCGCTACAACGTGCAGCAGCGCGAAGGCAACGACAACAAGGTGGGCAGCTACACTTTCGACGCGAAGCCGGCTGGGAACGGACGCACCCGGCTCAGTGTCGCCGGAAACATGGGGAGCGACAGCTACTCATCGACGGTCACCGTCGGTCCGAACGAGGGCATCCCGATGATGTCGCTCATCGGGCTGGGCCCCGTGGGGCTCGCGCTGTTCAATCCCGTCTGGATGCTGCTCCTGGGTGGGCATGAATGGGAACTGGGGAGCGGCTGGCAGTCGACCCAGAACGGCGAGTCGTCGTCCTTCAAAGTAGAGGAGAAGTGCGCGCAGGCCGGCGTCAACGGATTGAAGGGTGTGTGGCGCCAGAATCAGAAGGTGGCGATGGATATGTGCGTCAGCCCCAACGTGGGTCTGCCGTTGGCGCTCACGTTCAACAATGACGACGGCTCGATGACGGCGATGCAGCTGGTGGAATTCCGTCCCTGACACGGCAACAGCCCCGGCCAGTTCAGGCCGGGGCCATCGTGTCTCCGTCGCTCAGCGCCAGCGCCCTTCGACCCAGAACCACCCGCGCCGGCCATGTCGCCAGCGTCCCGGCTCCCAGGCCCGGTATCCGCGTCGCACGACGATCCAACGGCCGGGGACCCACGCATACTCCCCACCGCCCCAGCGCCAGTACCCGCGCACGAAGACGTAGCCGGGTCCGGGTGCGACGCCGACGACTTCCACCCGCTCGGGGGGTGGCCGGCGCTCGACGTAGACGGCGTTGTCGGGTGGGGGATTGGATGCACAGGCGATCGCCAGGGCACCCAATACTCCCACGAGGCCGAGCCTGAGGCTCTGGCGGGTGAAGCGAGTCATGTTCGCGCTCCTCGTCTGAGGGGTCTTGGGAGACGCACGCAGCGCCTCTTTGTTTCTGAGACTGTGCGCGGGGGGCTCGGCGTCACGAGTTCCCGGGTTCCCGCACCGGTTCCTGGTTGCACGACGTAGATTGGCTGTCCTCTCACTGCACCTGGAGCGCGCCGTGCGGCTTGTCCCCATTCATCTGGTTCTTGTCTCGCTGGCGGTCGGTTCGGTAGCCCCCGCGCGTGCCCAGGCGCCGGCGGGGAAACGGCTCCCCACTTCGGGCGATTTCGTCTACCGCCTGCGGTCGGTTTCCGATCCGCAGCTGGCTCCCGGCGGGGACTGGGTTGCCTACACCGTCACGACGATCGATTCGGCGAAGGACTCGCGCGACGCCGACATCTGGATGACGAGCTGGGACGGCGCTCAGACGGTGCGTCTCACCACGAGTCCGGAGAGCGAGACGTCGCCGCGCTGGAGTCCTGACGGTCGCTCGCTCGCCTTTCTCTCGGGTCGGGAGGAGGGCAAGGGCGACCAGGTGTGGGTGCTGGACCGTCGCGGGGGCGAGGCGCAGCGCCTCACGACGATCAAGGGGGGCGTGGACGCAATGCAGTGGTCCCCCGACTCGAAGCGCCTCGTCCTCGTGGCGACGGTCGATCTCGATACGACCAAGGCCGACACGAGCCGCAAACGGCCGATCGTCATCGACCGCTACCTCTTCAAGGACGACGGCGCCGGTTACTTGACGACGAAGCGGAGTCATCTGCTGTTGTTGGAGATCGCGACCAGGCAGGTGGATACGCTCACCACTGGTCCAGCCGACGACGACGATCCACAGTGGTCACCGGACGGCGCGCGTCTCGCCTTCGTGCGCAGTTCGGTGCCCGAGCCCGGCACCGGCCAGCAGTCCGATGTCTACGTCGTCCAAGCCAGGGCCGGGGCCACTCCGCAGGCGCTGACCTCGTTCCCCGGCCCCGACCGTGGGCCGCTGGCCTGGAGCCCCGACGGCGTCTGGGTGGCGTTCTTCCGGACCGACGAGCCGAAATACTACGCCTATCAGGCGCGCACCCTCGCGATCGTAAAGAGCGACGGCAGTGCGCCCGCCCGCGTGTTGACGGCGGCGTTCGACCGGCCGCTCGATGCGCCGACGTTCAGCGCCGACGGCCAATCGGTAGTGGCCGTCGCCGTTGACGATCGCGCGCAGGTGATGGTGCGGGTATCGATTGCGGATGGCCACGTGGATCGCATCGACCGCGACCGCCTCGTCGTGCTCGAGTATTCGGCCGGTACGCTGGCGGGGATGCGCAGGGCGTTGCTCGTCTCGACGCCCGACCGTCCGCCGGAGGTGTTTGCGTCGGACGGCGGCGCCCTGCGACAGCTGACGCACGTCAACGACTCGCTCGTTGCCACGCTCACGCTCGGCACGACGGAGGATTTCGCATCCAAGAGCAGTGACGGGACCGACGTGCACAGCGTGCTGGTCCGTCCGGCGGGTGCCGCGCCCCGGACACCGCTGCCGCTGATCCTCTTTATTCACGGCGGCCCCGACGCCCAGAGCAATTACGCATTCAGTCCGACCGCACAGCTCTTCGCCGCCCGAGGCTTCGCGACGCTGGCGGTGAACTACCGTGGCAGCAACGGGCGGGGACTGGCCTTTCAACGGGCGATCTTCGCCGACTGGGGCAACAAGGAAGTCGTCGACCTGCTGGGCGCCGTGGATCAGGCGGTGCGCTCCGGTGTCGCGGACCCCGACCGCCTGGGGATCGGCGGTTGGAGCTACGGCGGGATTCTCACCGACTACACGATCGCGACGACACCGCGATTCAAGGCGGCGATCAGTGGCGCGGGGAGTGCGTTACAGCTTTCGATGTACGGGACCGACGAGTACATCACCCAGTACGAGCTGGAGCTCGGCCCCCCGTGGAAGACCCGCGATTTGTGGGTCAGGCTGTCGTATCCGTTTTTCCAGGCGGATCGCATCAAGACGCCGACGCTCTTCATGGGCGGCGATGTGGATTTCAACGTGCCCATCATCGGCGGCCAGCAGATGTACCAGGCGTTGCGGGAGGTGGGCGTGCCGACCGAGCTCGTGATCTATCCCAATCAGCACCATGGACTCTCGGTGCCCAGTTTCTTGAAAGACCGGTTGGATCGTTATGTGGCGTGGTACGAACGCTACCTGAAGCAGACGACGGCAATCGGAGCACGGCGCTAGCCGCCGTGCTCCGTCGTTCACCGTCTATCGCCAGTGGCCATCCTCGTAGAACCAGCCGCGGCGGTCATGATGCCACCGGCCGCGCTTCCAATGGCGATGGCCTTCGTCGGCGGCCACCCAGCGACCGGGGACCCAATCGTACGACGCACCGCCCCAACGCCAGTACCCGTCGATCCACAGGTACTGTGGGCCGGGTGCCGGACCGATAACTTCGACTCGCTCCGGCGGCGGTGCGACCGACGCATAGACGACCTCGCCGGATGCGAGATATCCACCGCATCCGACAGCGGCCGCGAATAAGGCTGCGACGAGACCCCAGACCCACGGGGCTCTGCGTGTTTTCGTGTTCATACAACACTCCTTTCAGAGCGTTGGGCCTACGGGTGTGAATACCCCCCGGGTTCCCCCCCGCTACGGAACGCTGGTCTTTGACCGTGGAACCTGTGACGGGAAACACGGGAACCCACTGCCGAGGCTCCGGGAGGGTTGCTAAGTTCTTGGGCCGATTTGTGCCGGCCAGGTAGCTCAGTTGGTAGAGCAGCGGACTGAAAATCCGCGTGTCGGCAGTTCGATTCTGCCCCTGGCCACTCGATGGACGCGACCTCGCCGTTCGACGCCTGGGCCAACTTCTACGTCATCGTCGGTTCCTCCGCCGGCGCCCTCACCGGACTGCAATTCGTCGTCATGGCGCTGGTGGCGGAGCGCCCCTTTGGCACGCTCAGCGATATCAACGCCTTCGGAACTCCGACCGTCGTGCACTTCGGCGCCACGTTGTTGATTTCCGCGATTCTCGCCGCCCCTTGGCAGCGGCTCGGCAGCGCCGGTGCGGCCCTCGCGGTCTGCGGCGCGCTCGGGTGCGCGTACAGCTTCATCGTGGTTCGACGGACCCTGCGGACTACGACGTACCGCCCGGTCTTCGAGGACTGGCTGATGTTCGTGATTCTGCCGCTCGCCGCCTACGTCGATCTGCTGGTCGCCGCGATCGTGCTGCAACGCAGTCCGGGACCGGCACTCTTCGCCATCGCCGGAGCGGCCTTGGTGCTGCTCTTCGTCGGCATCCGGAACGCTTGGGACACCGTCATTTTCGTTGCGCTGGCGCGACACGACCATCCCAAAGGGTCGGGAAAGTAGCGGCAAGCCCCTCTGGGTGCAGTAGTTGCAGACCATTCCACTACCGGTATTCTTTCCATCAGGTAATTACTGAATCACGCTTGTACGCTCACCCCGGGGGAGCGGTGTGAAGTGTTTCCGGTGCGGGACCACCATTTCGAGTGAGTCCCGGTTCTGCTCGTCGTGTGGCGAGCGGATTTCGGATCCAGATGCGCGTACGGCGGACGTCCCCAAACCGTTCGGTGAAGATCTACTGGAGCGGATGGTGAAGATCTACTGGAGCGGATGCGGCACGTCTTCGACGGCGAATTCCAGATCATAGAAGAGTTGGCGCGCGGCGGGATGGGAGTGGTGTACCGCGCCATCGAGCATCCCATCGACCGCCTCGTCGCCCTCAAAGTCCTGCCTCCGGAGCTGGGCCTCACGCCACGCGCGATCGAGCGCTTCCGCCGCGAAGCGTCGACTGTGGCGGACCTCGATCACCGCAACATCGTCCCGGTGTATCGGCTGGGACAAATCGGCGGCGTCTCGTTCATTGCGATGCGGCTGGTCGAAGGCCGTTCCCTCGAAGCTATCGTCGCTCAGCAGGGTGCCCTCCCCGTCGAGACCGTGATCCATGTCCTGCGCCAGGTCGCCTCCGGGATCGCCTATGCGCACCAACGCATGGTGGTCCACCGGGACGTGAAAAGCGCCAACATCCTCGTCGAGCGCGACGGCCGGGTGATGATCTCGGACTTCGGCGTCGCCCTGCGACAGACCGATGTGACGTTGACGGCGGACGGTACCGTGATCGGGACGCCGGCGTTCATGAGCCCCGAGCAGTGCGCCGGTTTGCGCGCCGACCCCGCGAGTGACCAGTACGCCCTCGGCGTCGTGGCTTTCCACATGCTCACGGGACAGGTGCCGTTCCACGCCGACACTATCGCCGGATTCATCCAGCATCACCTCCACTCGCCGATCCCAGACCTGCGACACGTGCGTCGCGACCTCCCTACCGCCCTCCTGCAGGTCGTGAACCGGATGTTGCTGAAGAACCCCGAAGGGCGTTTCCCTTCGTCGGACGAGATGCTCAGCGCTATAGAAGCACTGCCTTTCGAGGGAGTGGCGCGGGCGCGCAGCAGCGAGCTCCTGCGCCGCATGGCGCAGGGCAAGGAGGTGGAACGCGTCCACACGATGTCGCTGCCGGTGCTGACATTCGCGCCCACGATGCTTCTGCAATGGGGCCGGCGCTCGTGGCGACATCGCCTCGGCCGTGTCGGACTGCTGCTGGTGGGCGCAGTGGTGGTCGCGGCGTCAGCATGGCTGCTCGGCCGCTCCACGAAGGGGGCGGAAGCGACGCCGACCAGCACTGTTCCACCGCCCCACATTATCGATTCAGCACGGGTCGACACGACTCCCGTCGTGACCAAAGAGGCTCCTCGGGTCGTGGACTCGAGCTTCGGGAGGATCCGTCTCCTGACCGCGCCTGCCAATGCGCGCATCTACATCGATGGCCGTCGTGCGGGTATCGGGGGACTCTTGAACTATCAGTCGCCGGCCGGTGCTCGGCGACTGGTGGTTCGGGCCCCCGGGTACGTTCCGTTCGATACCACGATCGACGTTGCGCCGGGCGGCATCGTTTCGGTCGGGCGCGTCAAGCTCCAAGCGCAAAGTCGGGCCCCGTGAAATACGGGCTCCTGGTACTGTCGTGGGCACTCACCTGCACGATGCCCGCCGCCGCTCAGCGAGAGGCGGATGTCGCGCTGGCTCAGGCGAAGGACTGGTACGAGCATCTCGATGTCGAGCGCGCGTTGCCGCTATTGCGCGACATGATTTCCCCTGCGTGGCCATATGGCCTGACGCCGGAGCAACGCGCCACCGCCGCCGAATACATGGGCGCTTTCTTCGTGCTGAGCGATGTGCGCGACTCCGCGCTGTTCTATTTCCGTGCCGCCATCGAGGCCGTTCCGCTCACGGATCTCGATCCGCAACGCTTCACGCCGGCCCAGGTCGCGCTGTTTCACGACGCACGGCGCCAGGTCCTCGCCGTCGCGTTCCGTCCCATTCTCGCAAGCCGCATCGCCCCGAGCACCGGACCGGCGTCGTTCACCGCGTTCACCACCCATGAAGCCGATCTCACCGTGGTCCTGCGGGGCGGTACTGTGCCGCGGCAGTTGTTTCAAGGCGTGAGCGACGGCCTGCGCGAGGTTCGGTGGGATGGTCTCGACGCTGCGGGGACGCTGGTGGAATCCGGCCGCTATGAGATCGTGGCGACGGCAGCGAGCCGGGTCTTCCCGCACAGCGACTCGGCGCGCCTCTTCATCGATGTCCGACGCGAGGGTCCTCACCCGCGGGACACGTTGCCCGACCTGGTCCAGGGGGACCTCCTGCCGGAGCGCTATTCGGCCGCCAGCACACGGCGCGACATCGCGACCGGCGCCGGCGTCGCGGCGGCGGTCCTCGCCATCGCCGCGGTGGTCCCCAACGACGGCGTGGGCAAGGATCACCTCGCGGGGGCATCGGTGGTCGCGGGCACGGCACTCGTAACCGGCATCGTGGCGGCGCTCACCCACCGTCGCAACGCTCCGCTTCCCGCCAATGTGGCGGTGAACGCCACGGCGCGTCTCGCGCGGCACGCGGAGAACGCCAGGATTCGTCGCAGCAATGCGGACCGGCTGGCACGCACCGTCCTGGTGATCACGCCGGTGAGTGGCTGGGCGCCGTGAGCCGACTGCGGGAACGGTGGCTCTGTGTCATCCTCCCCATCGTACCGTGGCCGGCGCATGCTCAGGCGGGGTTCAGCGCCGGGGCCCGTGCCGCGGTGCTCACGCACCGCCTCGACGATTCTGCGGGCCGCAGTCGAGCGGAGGGGTTGGTGTCCGGCGTGGTCTTGGAGCTGCGCCTCGAGCGCGGCGCCGAGTTCGCCCTGACGGCGACGACGGGCTCTCTCGATGGCTCGGGACAACCGTCCGACGATCGAGACCTCACCGAGGTCTCGGCGCGGGCGGGCGTCCGGGTCGCGTCGTGGCTCGTGCTCGACGCTGGTGCCGCGCGACGCTCGTATCGGACTCCACAGGGGCGACAGCTGTGGACGATCGGGAGCGTGGGAGCCGAGGTTCACGTCCCCTTCGTCGGGACGGCGGCGCACGCGCTGCTCCGCGGAGCGCTGCTGCCGCTGGTCTCGGTCAACGGTCTCCCTCGGCCCACGCTCGCGCTCCAGACGGCGGCCGGCGTGAGCTATCGGTTCGGCGTGCTCTCGGCGTCGCTGCGCTATGAGCTGGAGCGCGTGGACTTCCCGGCTCGTACCACACCGCGACGGCTCGAACAGCTCTCCGGTGTCGCCGTCGGGTTGAGCATCGGACTCAGCGGAGTCGACCGGTGACAGCGCGGCTCAGATACGCTTTGGCGGTCGCCACGATCGGCGGCGTTTACCTCGCCGTCGCCAAGCTGGCACTGGCCGCGGCGGTCGCGCAGCCCGTTGTCTCCTCGGCGTGGCCACCGGCGGGCATCGGGCTCGCCATCCTGGTGCTGTACGGACGGCGGTACTGGCCCGGTATCGCCCTCGGGGCGGTGCTGCTCAACGCGACCTCGGGTGTACCGCTCAGTGGCGCGCTCGCCATCGGGAGCGGCAACACGCTGGAAGCGGTCGTGGGCGCCCTGCTGCTGGAGCGGGCCGCCTTCCGGCCCGCTCTCGAACGCCTGAGCGATGTGGTGGCCCTGGTACTCGCCGGCATGCTCAGCACGGTCATTGGGGCGGGCATCGGCGTGACGAGCCTGTGGTTGAGCGGCGCCGCGGCGTTGTCGTCGCTGCCCACCCTGGGGTTCGTCTGGTGGTCCGGAGACTGCATCGGCATCATCGTGTTCGCCCCGCTGCTGCTGACGTGGCTCAACGCGCCGATTGCGCGGCCCACGCGGAGGCGCCTCACGGAGGTCGCCGCGTTCCTGGCGGTCCTGATCGGCGTCACGATGCTGCTGTTCAGTACGCGATTCAGTTTCGTTTACGCATTGTTCCCTGTCGCCATGTGGGGCGCGTTGCGATTCGGCCCTCGTGGGGCGGCGAGCACCGCGGCGATCGCCGCCACGCTGGCGATCTCCTACACGCTGCGCCAGCAAGGACCGTTCGTCACGTCGTCCCCGTTGCGCAGCCTGTTCCTGCTCCAATCCTTCATCCTCCTCCTGTCGCTGGCGAAGCTCGTACTGGCCGCCCTGATCGCCGAGCGGCGCCAGGCCCAGGTCGCATTGCGGAGCAGCGAGGCGCGATTGGTACGTGCCCAGGAGCTCGCCCACCTCGGGAACTGGGAGTTGGAGTTGACGAACGTGGAGGACGTCGCCGGCAATCGACTTTGGTGGTCGGAGGAGGTGTTTCGAATCTTCGGTTTCGAGCCGGAGGCGACCATCGTCACCCCCGACCTCCATGCATCGATCTCGGAAGACGACGGTGTGCGATTCGACGACGAGATCCGCGCCGCGGTCGGGGAGGGGCGGTCGTACGCGCTCGAACGGCGCATCCGCCGCTCCGACGGCTCCGTGCGCGTCGTGATGGAGCGGGCAGAAGTTGTCCGCGATCCGCGGGGCCGGCCCACGCGGTTAGTCGGCACAGTCCAGGATGTCACCGAGCGGTACACGCTCGAGGAGCGGCTGCGCCAGTCCGAGAAAATGGAGGCGATCGGTCGGTTGGCGGGTGGCGTGGCCCACGACTTTAATAACATTCTGACGGCGATCCGGGCGTCGGCGGACATGCTGATGAAGCAGACCATGAGCAGCGACGCGAAAGAAGAAGCCGAGCAGATCCGCACCGCGGTGGGCCGTGCGGGGGGCTTGATCCGGCAGCTCCTCACAGTCGGACGTCGCCATGTCTACACGTCGCGGCGCATCGACCTCAATGAGATCGTCACCAACCTGGACGGGATGTTGCGTCGGCTGCTGCCGGAGCAGATCGAGCTCCGCGCGATCCTCGCCCCAGATCTCCACTCCGTGCGCGCCGACCGAGTACAGATCGAGCAGGTCATTCTGAACCTCGTCGTGAACGCCCGAGATGCCATGCTGTCGGGCGGCGGGCAGCTCATGGTTGAAACACGGAACGCGGCTTTAGGAGCATCATTTCCCTACGCACAAACGCAAGTCAAACCGGGCCGCTACGTTATGCTCTCCGTGACCGACACCGGCGCCGGTATGGATCAGGAAACCAGGGCCCGGATCTTTGAGCCGTTCTTCTCGACCAAGACCGATAGTCAGGGGACCGGTCTCGGCCTGGCGACCGTGTACAGCGTCGTCCGTCAGAGCAACGGTTACATCTGGGTCGATAGCGAGCCGGGGCGCGGGTCCACGTTCCGGGTGTACCTACCGCATGACGGGGCAGCGCATTGAGATCGAGCGTTCGTCCGCTTCGTCCCAAGGCGCTTGCGATCTCTCCGCAAAAGGCGTACAGTCCCGTATCCCGCCGACACTGGCGGAGACAGGATCCTGAGGGTGGTCGCGCCACCCGCAACTCGGAGGAAAGCGCAAAATGAAGTGGACGAAGCCCGAAGTCGAAGTCATCGAGCTCGGCATGGAAATCGGGGCATACGCCGGCTCGGCCTGACCAACGGCACGCAGTCTGAGAAGTGAGGGGCCGGGTCCGAGTACCCGGCCTCTCGCTTTC
>DASTHG010000005.1:0-6717 GCA_035718325.1 Gemmatimonadales bacterium
GGGGTTCGTCGGGGAAAGCGAGCTGCGGATTCTGCGCGAGGCTCAGGTAGGTCTCGTGCAGCAGCGTCGTCGTGCTGAGCGTGCTGCCGAAGGGGAGCCCGCAGGCGGCGCTCGGCCACGACATGGAGCTCGTGGTACAGCGCCGCGAACAATTGAGCGGGAGAATTGCTTGCCATGGGCCTCGAGGTGGCACCGATCCAACCTATGAGCCGGAGAAGAGGCTGCCAGTGGCAGTGGTCACACTCGATTCGCAGGGTGGTGTCACCAATATGGAACGGCCACAAACGAATCCCGAAACTAGTGCTCGATGGCCGCTTCAGCCCCCGCTTTCTCGCGCTGCAAGTCGGCCAGCATCTGATCGCGCAACGCACCGACGGCCTTGCCGCGAATGTTCAGTAATCCGCCCGGCATGTTGTCGAACCGGTAGCGCCGGAAGATGAGCAGGTAGCTCGCCGGCCGACCGTCCCGCCCCTGGCCATCGACGATGCTCGTCAGGTCGACCGCGGCCTCGAAGTAGTGATCCGCATAAATCTGCTTGGAAGCGATGAGCGTCATGCCCGGGAGCTCGGGCGGGGTGAACACGACCTGGTGTGTGACGCTGAGGATCGGTCGGAGGTGGGGTAGCACGTCCTCGGACCAGTACAGCACCTCGCTCGCGTCCGGCAGCGTGGCGTGCGGGTACGACGCGAGGTAGCGCTCGAGCGACGGCACGGTCTGATACACGTAGGGGGACGCGGCGAGCAGGGCCGCGAACGCATCGCTCGCGTGCACGGTACCCCGGTCGTCGTAGATCGCCAGCGCCGAGTCGCCGCGGGCGCGGTAGTCGGTGATGTATTCGATGAGCCGGCGCCGCCCGTATGCACTGAGCTGTACCACGACGTCGGGTGCCGACCAGTTGGTTTCCGCATGGATCCGCTGCATGTCCGTGGCGGGGAGCTTGACGACGCAATCGCCGGGCTTGCAGTCCTTCATTTCGTTCGCGTCGCGCTCGCTGATCGTGAACGCCTGGACGTCCGCTGCCGTGGCAGGGTCGCTGAAGAGACCGAAGCGGCTGCGGGTCGGCGTGTGCAGCCAATGTTGCGAATCGCGCACGCGGGCGACGTACGCCGCCCGCGACACGGCGACCGTGGTGATCCCGAACACGGCGATATCGCGTCGTTCCCGCGTGTCGAGCACCTTCACGACCGCCTCACCACGGATGGCTGCGGAGAGCTGGTCCGGGCTGAGGGCGATGTTGTCCCGGAGGAAGTGGACCAGCGCAGCCGGGGGCTCGGGCCCCTGCGCGAGCGCCAGCACGAGCGAACACAACGCGGGGATCATAAGGGGATGCGGTCCTTGTTCTGGGCGAGCCACTGCGCGAAGGTCAAAAGCTCCGGGTCGAGTGACCGGGAGAACTGCACACTACGCGCGCCGGTGTACTCTCGCTCAAAATCGCGTTTGAACTGGAACATGTTGCCCGTGTCGTCGGCACCGGGGAAGCCAAAGCTGCGGTAGACCTCGGGGGACACGTCGTTGTAGCGCACTTCCTGGCCCAGCGCGGTGGTCAGCGCCGTGGCCATCTGGGCGCCGGTGAGGTGCTCGCCCGCGATGCCGACGGTCTTGCCGATGAGCTCACGCCCCCGCTGGAAAATCCCGTAGGCGCACTTGCCGATGTCTTCAGCGGCGATTCCCGGCAGCTTCTTGTCGCCCATCGGGAATGTGATCGCGAGCGTGCCGTCGGGCCCCCGCTTGGGACCCGCGCCGAAGTAGATCAGGTTGTCCCAGTAGAACGACGTCAGCAGGAAGGTGGTCGGCACGCCGAGCGCGGTGAACGCCGCGTTCGCCTCCGCTTTGCCGTCGAAGTGCGCCACCTTGTACTTGCCCTGCAAGGTGGGCATGCGGGTGTCGCTCAGCGGGATGAACTTCCGGGTGTCTTCGAAAGTGGACCAGATGACGTGCTGCAGTTTCGCGTCGTGCGCCGCCTGGGCCATGGCGCGAGCCTCGGCGATCTCGCGCTCGGCCGACATATGCGCCCAGAAGAAGGTGACGCAGAAGGCGCCATACGCGCCGGCGAACGCCCGCTTTAGGCTCTCGAGATCGTCCACGTCGGCGGCGACGACCTCGGCGCCCAGCGCCGCGAGGGCGCGTGCCTTGTCGGACTTGGGGTCGCGCGTCAGGGCCCGCGCGGTGAAGGGACCGATGCGATCCCGCATGATGGCGCGCACCAGCCCACCCCCCTGGGCGCCGGTGGCACCGACCACGGCGATGACCTTCTTCTTGTCCTTCGGCATTGCGATTCGCTCCAGCAACGGTTGATCGAAGGCTAGAGCGTGGGGGAGCGGTCAGGCAAGACCGCCCCCCGAACGACTGCATCGTCAGCTACCTCCGCAGATCTTCGCACCTCCCGTCTGCGTCGCGATGGCGGTGTGATCCGCCGCTCCGGTGTTCCCGGGCTGGTCGTCGCTGTACGTGATGGACGAGAGCCCGGTCGTGGGGGAAACGGCGATGCCGAAGTCGTCGAACAAATCCCGGTTGCCGCTGCACGTCACGCCGCTCTCACACACGCCACCGAAATGCACGATCGGCGTCGCCGCGACCTGGGTGAACCTGCTGCCGGCCGTCGCCGCATTGCGGTTCTGGGCGAAGTACACATACCAGGCCGCCGACGCGGGATAGTTGTCCGGCACGGTCGTCCCATCGTAGAACGACGTCCCATACCACACGATGTTCAGCTGGCCCGGGTCGCACCCCACGCTCCACGGCATGATCGCCGTGGCGGAAGGCGCCTGGTTGACCTGGATCGGCCCGGTGAAGGTAGCCCCGTGATCCGTCGAGAAGCTGTAGTAGACGTTGTGATTGTCGGTGTAGACGACATACACGGTCCCGGCGCGGTCGACACTCGCGTTGATGAACTGATGACCGTAGGAGACCGAAGTGTTGGGATTCACGTACACGGTCCGGTCGGTAAACGTGTTCCCGCCGTCCAGCGACACGGCGACGTACACCGCATGGAACGAGCTCGGCACCGCCGCCTCGAACGCGTCGGCGATCCCGGAGAACACCTGGTAGATGACGTGACTGTTGGGGTCGATCACCAGGTTGCCGGTCGAATTGTCGTTGAGCAGGTAGGCATGGAGTGCGTCGATCGCCGTGCCGAACTGGGTGAAGGAGGCGCCGGCGTCGAAGCTGCAATTGACGTCGATGTTGAACGTGGCGACGTCGTGGTAAGAGATGCACACTTTGGTCGCCTGATCGGCGGCGATCCACTCGCGGTCATCGCCGGGAATCGTGGCGCTGAGCACGTTCTTGCTCCACGTGGTACCGCCGTCCTGGCTGGTCGTGACGGTGACGTTCGCCAGGCTCAAGCTCGCCACGTAGAGGTTGTTGACGCCCCCCGCGTTTGCCTGTGGCGCGGTCGCCAAGTCCACGTCGCCGCCCCCGGGCCCTATGCCACCGAGCGCTTGGGACAATTGGTTGGGGGACGTGAGCGCCGTGTAGTGCAGGCCGCCGTCGGTCGACTTCCAGGCCAAGGTCCCCGAGCCGACGCCCAGCTCTGAGCCGACATAAAACGTTCCCGCTGCGTCGGCGCGAATCGATGGTTCCGCCGCGCCGTTGGTGCAGCCCGCGTCGCCCGGACACACGGTCCCCGGCGCTGCGCCGAGCTCGAAGTTGACGAAACTGAACGCTCCTCCATTTGCCGCCCGCGCCGCCTGCAGGCCGTCGCGCGGACCGGGTGAAGACACGGGACCTTCATCGCAGTAGACCGTGAGCATGGCGCACCCGAGCACTGCCACGACGGTCCACGGAAACGCGCGCCTCATCGGTACCCTCCCTCGTCTGGTGGGAACGCATGCAGCGTTTTCCGTCGGAGCGGGGCAAATTCCGGACTACTTGGCAGTGTCGCGTCCGCGCAACTCTCGCTGCGCGGGCGCGAACTTGTTCTAGCGCTTTCCCGGCGCTGCCTCTAGCTTCCCGAGTCCGCCAACTCTCTCTCCAAATGAGGTTTGCCGTGCCCCGATGGATCGCGCTCGCCGCGCTAGCCCTTGGCTCGCTTGCCGCCAGGACCGCCGTCTCACCCACCACAGAGCGCATCGCACCCAACGACAACCGACACACCGCCGGCACGCTCCGCAACGGTGTGCTGACCGTGGTACTCGAGGCGCGAACCGGTGTGTGGCAGCCGGAGGGGGAGAACGGCCGCGCCTTGGACGTGGCGGCGTTCGCCGAGGCAGGGAAGCCGCTCTCCACACCGGGTCCATTCATTAGAGTCCCGGAGGGCACCGAGATCCGGGCCACGATCAGGAATCGGCTCGACAAGCCGCTCATCGTCTACGGCTTCGGGCATTCCCGCGGGCTGTCGGACAGCGTCATCGTGCCGGTGAACGGGGCGGTGCCGCTCAGCTTCACGGCGTCGACGCCGGGGACCTGGTACTACATGGCCAAGCGCGGCGGCGATCCAGTCTTCTACCGCCCAGCCCCGGACATGCAGCTGAACGGCGTCATCGTAGTGGATCCCAAAGGTGCCGTGCGCCACACCGACGAGCGCGTCTTCGGAATGAGCTGGTGGTGTGCGGTGAACCCGGCGAGCAAGACGGGACTCTCCCGCTGCACCATGGCGATCAACGGTCTGTCGTGGCCCCACACCGAGCGGCTGGCATACACGCAGGGGGATTCGATCCGTTGGCGGGTGGTCAATTTCACCGAGCTCGACCACCCGATGCACCTGCACGGCTTTTTCTTTCGCACCGACTCCAAGGGCGACGGCGTGTCGGACTCGCTGTTTACCGCAGCGCAGCAACGGATGGCGGTGACCGAGCTCGTCCCGGGCTTCGCGACGATGTCGCTCGCCTGGCAAGCCGATCGGCCCGGCAACTGGATTTATCACTGTCACTACGCCACCCACATCTCGAATCTGGTGGAGCTGGATACCGAGAACGGCATGCTCGACTCCGCCATGTTGGGGCATCACATGTCCGACCGGCCGCACCAGATGTTCGGGCTCGTGATGGGCATCAGCGTCGCACCGAAGGGCCCGCAGGCGGTGTCCGCCGAGGCGCCACGCGCGATCCGGCTCGTGGTGCGAGAGAAGCCGAACGTCTACGGCGACCAGCCCGCCATGTCGTTCGCGCTGGACGGCACCACCGCAACGACGGACTCCGCCGCACTCCAGGTCCCGGGGCCGGCGCTGATCCTCGAGCGGGGCAAGCCCGTGGCGGTGACGATCGTCAATCACACGAGCGATCACGCCGCGGTGCACTGGCACGGTGTCGAGCTGGAGAGCTATCCCGACGGCGTACCGGGGTGGAGCGGGTCGGGGGCGAACATCCTGCCGTCGATCGCGCCGCACGACTCGCTCACCGTGCGCTGGACCCCGCCGCGCGCCGGCTCCTACATGTACCATTCGCATTTCAACGAGTCGGTGCAGCTCGGCGGCGGTCTGTACGGGCCGATCATCGTGCTCGAGCCGGGCGAGCGTTTCAATCCGGACACCGACAGGGTTCTGTTCTTCGGTACCGCCGGTCGATGGGAGAACCCCGTCTTCGGCCCATTCCCGCCCTACACGATGAACGGGGATACGCAGCCGCAGCCGCTGACCCTGAAAGCCGGGGTGCGGTACCGGTTGCGGCTGTTCAATCTCGCCGGCGACTCGCCGCTCCAGGTGTCAATCACGAGCGGTGATAAGCCGATCACGTGGCGGCCGGTGGCCAAGGATGGCTACCCGTTGCAGGCGGCGCAGCAGGTGCCGCGGCCGGCTGTGGTGGTGTTCGATCCGGGCGAGATCTATGACTTCGAGGTGACGCCGACGACCACGGGGGAGCTGACGCTCAAGTTCGGGCTGGTGCCGTCACCGCCGCCACCACCGCCGCCCCCTGGCACGCCGCCTCCGGCGCCCGCCCAGACCGCACCGACCCCGGGCGCACCGCCCGCGCCGGCGCCACCTGCGACGGTGAGCGTGGTGGTTCACGTGCAGTAGGGGACGGTAGGGGACGGTAGGGGACGGTAGGAGACGGTAGGGGACAGTAGGAGACGGTAGGAGACGGTAGGGGACGGTAGGAGACGGTAGGAGACGGTAGGAGACGGTAGGGGACGGTAGGGGCGGTTGATGGGCAAAGGAGCCGATTGTGGCCAGGATGACTGAGCGGCTGACCAGAGCTTTCCGGTATGCCGCCGAGCTGCACGCCACACAGCTCCGCAAGGGAACACCCGTCCCCTACATCGCTCATCTCATGGCCGTGGCGGCCATCGTCCTGGAGCATGGCGGCAGGGAGGATCAGGTCATCGCCGCGCTGCTGCACGACGCGCTCGAGGACCAACCGCGCGGCGGGGCGACACGGCACGAGATCCGCGAACAGTTCGGGCCGCAGGTCCTGGCGATGGTCGAGGACTGTACCGATGCGGACACTCATCCGAAACCGCCGTGGCAGGAACGCAAAGAGCGCTACATCGCGCGCCTGCCTGGGACCTCTCGCGAAGCCAAGCTCGTCTCGCTCGCGGACAAGGTGCACAACGCCCGGACCATCTTGAACGACTATCTCCAGGTTGGGGACGAGCTGTGGGACCGGTTCATGGGGGCGAAGGACGGTACTCTGTGGTACTATCGGACCCTCGCTGACGTGTACACGCGCGAGTACCCAGGACCACTGGCGGAGGAGCTGGAAAGCGTGGTGAGCGAGTTGGAGCGGGTCGCGCGTGGAGCGTGAAGGCATAGCGACGGTCCTGCGCGCCGTCGTCCGTAAC
>DASTHG010000006.1:0-7884 GCA_035718325.1 Gemmatimonadales bacterium
TAGTCGCAGTCCAGCTCGTCGCGCGTGAACGGGAAGTGGGCGTAGGCGTGCGCGCCGTCGACGATCGTCTCGATCCCGCGCGCGCGCGCCAGCTGGACGATCGTCTTGATCGGGAAGATCTGCCCCGTGAGGTTCGTGATATGGCAGACGTGCAGCACCTTGGTCCGCGGTGTGATCGCGGCCTCGAAGCGCCGCGCCAGGTCGTCCTGCGTCGGCGGCGGCACGGGGAAGGTGATCTGCTTCAGCACGATCCCGTCGCGCCGCTCGCGCTGCTTCCACGTCGTGATCATGCGCGGATAATCCTGCGTCGTCGTCAGCACCTCGTCGCCCTTTTGCAGCGGAATGCCGAGCTGCACGTTCTCGAGTGCTTCGGACGCGCCGCGAGTGATCGCCATCTCCTCCATGTCGCAGCCGAAGTCGGCTGCCAGGCGCCGCCGCACGCTCTCGATCTCCGGCTCGAGCCAGGCCCACATGGTGATGACCGGCGCGGTGTTGGAGATGGCGAGGTAGCGCGCCATCGCGTCCTGCACGACGCGGGGCGACGGGGAGACACCGCCATTGTTGAGGTTGATGAGGGTGCGGTCGAGCGTGAAGGCGTTCTGGATCTCGCGCCAGAAATCTTCATCGTCGGCCAGCTCGGCGGCCGGGCGCGAGGCGACGGCGCCGACCGTGCGCGAGATGTGGTGCAGCCAGTCGTTCTTCAGCGCGGGGACGGTCGCCGCGCTGGAGAACAGCGATCCGAGAAAGCGACGGCGCGAGCTCACACACCCACTCCTCGCTCAGGGTTCGAGAGGATTTAGCGCAAACGCCCCCGCCGGGTAAGGGCGGGGGCGTTCGGGGCGGCGCCGCACTCGGGCCCTAGCTGTTCAGCAGATTCACGATCGGGCCGAAGAGCGCCGCGCTGAAACCGATCACCAGCACGACTGCGAACTGAATGCCCTGGAGCGCCACCAGGATGTCGTGCTTCTGGGTCGTGTCGATGATCTCGACGCCGTTACTGTCGTAGAATTTCACGTCGATGTTGTTGCCTTTCACCGACGCATAGGGCTGGCCGTTGACCTTGATCGCCGCGTCGACGGTGTCCACGATGTCGCCCGTCGTCACCAGCTGGCCCGAGAAGGTGATCGCCTCGCCCTGACGCGTGAAGCCGAACGACAACGTGACCGAATCCGTCGGCGCCACCTGCCGGTCCGCGGCGTTGAGCG
This sequence comes from Gemmatimonadales bacterium, assembly GCA_035718325.1. GTDB lineage: Bacteria > Gemmatimonadota > Gemmatimonadetes > Gemmatimonadales > GWC2-71-9 > DASTHG01. The sequence continues at coordinate 1,206 of DASTHG010000006.1, forward strand.
TGATCGTCACGGCGGGGTTGTTGAGCGTATACGTGCCGGTCACCGTAATCGTGGTGATCGTGAAGTTGGCGTGCACGCCGAACGTGAGCGTCTTGTTCGCACCCGCGGCCAGGGCGTTGGTGAGCGTGCCGCTGAGCGTCGCCACGAGCGAGGTCTGGCTGAACGTCAGCGCGGCGGTGTAGTCGAGATAGCTCGGCGTCCCCCCGTTGCCCGTCACGATGATGTGCAGCTGTGCCGTCAGTCCGACGCTTTCATCCAGCAAATCGGCCTGACCGACCGGCGAGAGCGGGCTCGAGAGGTTGCCGGTGATCGGGTTGATCGCGTACAGGATGAAGCGGATGCCGTTCGTGGGGCCGCCGGTCTTCGCCGAGCGGACGTAGGCGTGGAACGTCGTGTCGTAGGTGTAGACCGAGCCGTACAGCGTGTCGTTGATGACCGGTCCCTGCGGACTCGTGGGAGAAAGATTGAGCGCGCGCAGCCCCGAGAGCTGCCGCACCGCCGCCGCCGCCGCCGTCACGCCGGGCGACGTGGGACGCGGCAGCGTCGCCCGCACGATCGTTCCGGCGCGCGCCAGGGCCGCCGTCGCCGCCGTCGAGCCGATGCTGCCGCTCAACGCGCCGAAGCTCGCCAGCGCGGTGGTACTGAAGGCGCTATCCAGCGCCGCGACCGCCGCGATGGTCGCCTGCGGGTCCGAGAGGGTCGCGGGAGCGGTGGGGCTGCTGTTGCAGGCGGCGGCGAGGACGACGCTCGCGCCCGCGACGATCTTCTTGAACTTGGACATCTGCATCGGGGACTCCTTGAGAGGCGCTATCAGCTATCGGCTATCAGCTATCAGCAAAGCTATTCCCGGTGTCGGCCAAAGCGGATAGCCGATAGCCGATAGCTGATAGCCGATAGCGCTTTTTGCCGTGACCCAACGCACGTCCTTCACGCATCAAGCAATCACCCCGCCACCGAGCAGCCGTCCCGCCTCGTCATACAGCGCTCCCGATTGCCCCGGGGTGATGGCGCGCACCGGCTCGGCGAGGCGCAGCGCGAGGCGATCGCCGTCGCACTCCCCGACGGTGCCGGGAACGGCGCGCGCCCGGTAGCGGCACTGCACCCGCACATCGTCGCCGGGGCGGAGGGCAGGGGCAAGCCAGTTCACTTCGTCGAGTGTGACGGCGTGGCCGAAGAGATCGTCGCCCGTTCCGATCACCACCTCGCGCGTGTCGGGGCGGATGTCGACGACGTACATCGGCTGCGAATACCCCCCGGGAAGCCCGCGCCGCTGTCCGATCGTGTAGCGCGCGAACCCAGCGTGCTGGCCGACGACGTCGCCGCCCACCGTCACAAGCGGGCCAGGCGCGAGCGCCGGGGCGTCGGCGGGGAGCCGGCGCTCCAGCACCTTCACGTAGTCACCGTCGGGGACGAAACAGATCTCCACCGATTCTTCCTTGTCGGCCGTGACGAGCCCCAGCCGGCGCGCGACGTCCCGCGTCTCGACCTTCGTCAGCTCGCCGACCGGAGTGAGCAGGCGCGGCACCACTGCGGCGTCGATGCCCCACAGGAAGTACGACTGGTCCTTCTGCGGATCGCGGCCGCGGTACAGCGCCCCGTCCCGCGCGACGGCGTAGTGGCCGGTGGCGAGATACTCGCAGTCGAGCGCGTTGGCGTGCTGCAGGAGGTCCGAGAACTTGGTGAACGAGTTGCAGCGCACGCAGGGGATCGGCGTGCGGCCGTGCGCGTACTCGCGCACGAAGTCGTCGATCACGTCGTGGCCGAAGCGATCTTCGAGATTCAGCACGTAGTGCGGGATGCCGAGCCGGTGGGCGACGAGCTTCGCGTCGGTGATCGAGTCGAGCGAGCAGCAGGGACGGTCGGGGACGTCGTCGCCGTAGCAGAACAGCTTCAGCGTGGCGCCGATGACGTCGTACCCTTCCTCCACCAAGAGCGCAGCCGCCACCGAGCTGTCGACGCCCCCTGACATGGCAACGAGCACGCGGGAGGTCACGCGACACCCCAATGCAGAATGCAGAATGCAAAATGCAGAATTCCGCATTCATCATTCTTCATTTTGCATTCCCTCACCGGTTCAACACCGCCTGCAACCCCCTGACCTTTTCCACGATCTTGGGCAGGGCGCCGCACAGCGTGTCTACGTCCGCCATCTCGCTCGAGCGTCCGAACGAGAAGCGCAAGGACGCGACGCCCAGCTCGGCCGGGACTCCCATCGCCGTCAACACGTGCGACGGCTCGACCGACCCGGTGCTGCACGCGGACCCCGCCGAGCACGCGATGCCGGCGAGATCGAGGTGCATCAGCATCGCCTCCGACTCGGTCCCGGGGAACGCCACGTTGACGACGTGCGGCGCGCGCTCGCCACCCCGCCCGTTGATGCGCGCGTCGGGGAACTGCGCCAGCAGGCGCTGCTCCAGCGCGTCGCGCAGCGTCGTCAGCCGCCGCGTCAGCTCCGCCTGCTCCGCCACCGCCAGCTCCACCGCGCGTCCCAGCGCGATGATGCCCGGGACGTTTTCCGTCCCGGGGCGCAGCCCGAACTGCTGGCCGCCGCCGTGGATGATCGCTTCGACGGCCGCTCGATCGCGCACCACCAACGCGCCGATCCCCTTGGGGGCGCCGATCTTGTGGCCGGAAATGGAGAGCAGAGTCGCGGGAACGTCGGAGAGCGAAACGGGGACCTTGCCGAATGCCTGCACGGCATCGGTGTGGAAACAGATGCCCGCCTCGCGACATCGCAGCGCCATGTCACGTACCGGCTGCACCGTTCCCACTTCGTTGTTCACCCACATCACGCTGATCACCGCCACCGCTCGACGCACCGCGTCCTCGAACGCGGCGTGGTCGACCCGGCCGCCGCCGTCGACGGGGAGCAGGATCTCCGCACCGCCCAGGTGGGCCACGGCGTGCGCCGCGGCGAGGATCGCCTTGTGCTCGCTCGCCGCGACCGCGACGCAGAACGGCGCCCCGCGCGCCCGGGCCGCGAGGGCGGCGCCGATCACCGCGAGGTTGTCGGCTTCCGTCCCCCCCGAGGTGAAGATGACCTGGTTCGGCTCGGCGCCCAGCGCCTGGGCGACCGTGCGCTTGGCGGTTTCGATCCCCGCCTTCGCGGCGCGCCCGAAGCGGTGCGCCGAGGACGGGTTGCCGAACGTCTCCGCGCCGAGGTAGGGCAGCATCGCCTCGAGGACCTCGGGCCGGACCGGGGTCGTCGCCGCATGATCGAGATACGTGGTGCGTGCAGGCATAGAGTACGAAATCTAAAACAGGGCGGGGCGAAACACACCCTGAAGGGTGTGCCCCTGAAATCACTGCGCTATAGCGCAGTGCCCTTCGAGGCACACGCTTTAGCGTGTCGCGACTGCAGCGGCCTCCGGTTGTTCATCACGTTACAGCGATTGCACCCCCAGCCCCACGATGTCGTCCACGGCCACCGTCTCGTGGGTAAAGAACGGCTCCCCATAGGGTGTGCGGATCAGGGAGCCGTAATGCGCCGACTGGATGCGGATCAGCTCGTACAGGTCCTGCCCCGTGGGAAAGATCTCCCCGGCTGCGAGCGCGCCGTCGAACTGGGAGCCAAAGCAACGGATCGCCGCCATTTTCGTCTCGAAAGTATCGGTGATGTCGACCACGAATGACGGCTTGACCGGATCCTCGCGGTAGGCGAGGGCATAGAGAATCTTGAACGGCCGGTAGGGCTCGACGCCCTGGACCGGAGTGTACTTGGCGAGCCCTGCGAGATAGCAGGCGTCGCGCCCCAGCTCCGCGGCGATGCGGTGATCGGGGTGACGGCCGATGGGGAAGGGGAGGATCACGACCCGGGGCTTGAGCTCGCGGATCAGCCGCACCAGGACCGCGCGTGATGCGTCGTCGTTGGCGAGATGCGCGTCCTTTAGCCCTGCGTTCTTCCGTACCGAGACACCGAGCGTCTGCGCGGCTTTGTCCGCTTCCGCCGCGCGCAGCTCCGCCGACCCGCGCGTTCCCATCTCCCCCTGCGTGAGGTCGATGATGCCGACGCGGTGTCCCGCCCGCGCGACTTTGGCGAGCGTTCCTCCGCACGTCAGTTCGACGTCGTCTCTGTGTGCCGCAATTGCAAGAACGTCTACAGGTTGGGTCACGGGGCGTCCTCGAACCGATAATGCAGAATGCAGAATGAGGAATGCAGAATTGTGCGGCCAAGCTCGCGCCGGCAGGCTGCGTGCGGTTCATTCTGCATTCCGCATTCATCATTCTGCATTCGATCACTCATATCGCAGCGCCTCAATCGGATCCAACTTCGCCGCCCGCGTGGCGGGGATGACGCCGAACACCAGGCCGATCATCACGGAGACGAGACACGCGATCACCGCGCTCCACAACGGCACGTGGGTCGAGAAATCGAGCAGCCGCTTGAGCACCTCGCCGGTCCCCAGTCCGAGCACGATGCCGATCAAGCCGCCCATGAGCGTGAGCGTTGCGGCTTCGACCAGGAACTGCCACAGGATGGCGCGGCGAGTGGCGCCCAGCGCCTTGCGCAGCCCGATCTCGCGGGTGCGGCTCGTGACCGAGACCATCATGATCGCCATGACGCCGATGCCGCCCACCATCAGCGCGATGCTCGACAACACCAGCATCACGAGAAAAAACGCCCCGGTAAGGCTGTCGAACACGCCCAGCACCTGGTCGGAGGTGAGCAGGTCGAAGCTGTTCGGCTCACCGGTGCGCAGGCCGCGCGTCCGGCGCAGCTGCAGCGTCGCGACGTCCATGGCGCGGCTCACCGTCACGCCCGGCTTTGGCTTGACGAGAATGATGAGGCTGTTGACCTCATCGATCATGAAGTTGCGGCGCGCCGCCTCGAACGGGCACACCGCCGCGATCTGGGGCGTGCCGGGAACCTCGAAGATGTTGGTGGGCCGCTGCCACACGCCGATGACCCGGAAGGGATGGCCGCCGATCCGCACGATGCGGCCGAGCGGCGAGATCGAGCCGAACAGGCGATCGACGCTGCGCTGCTCCAGCACCACGACCGCTTCGCCGCTGCGTTGCTCCGACATCGTGAACGTCCGGCCCTGCGCCAGCTCGCCGCCCAGGATTTCCATGAACCGGTCGTCGGCTCCGAAAATGCTGAGCGACTGGGTGCGGACGCCGCTGACCTCGAACTTCTGGAACAGCTGGGTCCAGATGGCGGCGTAGTGGATTTCCGGCAGGCGCGCGATCGCCTCCGCCTCCCGGGGAGCGAGCTTCGGCCGAATGCGCACCTCCCGCGGCACCGCGTTGGGGTTGACCCCCGTGGGGGAGAAGTAGCGCAGCACGCGAAACGTGGTCGGTCCAACGACCTCGAGGGTGTTGACGATCTGCTCGCGGAAGCCGGCGACGATCGACGCCATCGCCATCACGGTCGCGATGCCGATGACGACGCCGAGGATCGTGAGCGCCGAGCGCAGCTTGTTCGCCCGCAGCTGGTCCACGGCGATGCGCCAACCCTCGCGCACGGAATGGATCCGCATCTATTCCTGCCGCAGCGCCTCGATGGGGTCGAGCCGCGCGGCGCGCAGTGCCGGAAACACTCCGAACACGACGCCCACGGTGAGCCCGAGACCCAGGGCCACCGCTACCGACCAGAGCGTCACGCGCGCCGGCAGCGGCGAGGCGAGCTGCACGAGCCCGGCGAGCGCCGCGCCGGCGGCGAGGCCGGCGATGCCGCCGAGCAGCGACAACGTGATCGACTCCGCCAGAAACTGGCGCCGGATGTCCTTGCGCGAGGCGCCCAGCGACTTGCGGATGCCGATCTCGCGCGTCCGCTCGGTCACGCTCATCAGCATGATGTTCATGATCACGATCCCACCGACCACGACCCCGATGATCACCACCGCGGGCACCACTTTGAAGATGACGCTGGTCAGCTTGCCCCAGAAGGCGACCAGGCCCTCGCCCGTGTCGATCGTGAAATCATCTTCCGCAGTCGGCCGCAGGTGGTGCGCGATGCGCATCGCTTCCTCGGCGCGCTGCATGCCGTCGTTCACCTGGTCGGCGGCCGGCATCTTGACCGAGATCACCGTCGTTTGGCGGCGGCCGTACATCGATTCGAACATCGACAGCGGCAGCATCACGAACGCGTCTTGCGACTGACCCAGCACCGTCCCCTTGCGGGTGATCACGCCCTTCACGCTGAGCTGCTCCCCGTGGACGCGGATCACGTGCCCGACGGCGAAGTCCGCCGACCCGAACAACTTGTCGGCGATCTCCCATCCCAGCACCGCGACCGGCCGGCGCTGCTGCTCGTCCACCGCGCTCAACGGATCGCCCGCCGCCAGGGTGTAGTCTTCGACCACGACGAATTGGGGCGTCACGCCGAACACGTAGGCATCGCTCACGCTCTTGTCGCGCCACTGCACGTCGGCCAGCGGCGTCGGCCACCCCGACTGCAGCGAGATCGCCTGGGCGTCGGGCAGCGCGCGCTCGATATAGGGAATGTCCTCGGGCGCGATGATCGGGCGCCGCTGGATACGCTTCCACTCTTCCTCGTCGATGAACCCGAACTGGATCGGGTCACGCCGGATCTGGAATGCGTTGATGCCCACGATCGCGCCGGCGAGCCGGTCGCGCACATACGCGTTCATCCCCTGAATCACCGCGACCACCGCGACGAGAAAGCCGACCGAGACGATGACGCCGAGCAGCGTGAAGAAGGAGCGGAGCTTATGGC
>DASTHG010000007.1:0-2682 GCA_035718325.1 Gemmatimonadales bacterium
CGCCATCGTCGATCGGCGTCACCGTGAGCGTGATGCCTTTGGCGTGTGCCGTCATCATCGCGCCGGGCGCCAACTCCGCGATGAACTCGGAGACGGGAAAGCGCTCTCGATGCAGCACGCCTTGTGCGAGCCGGATCTCGGCGAGCGAGTGAGCGACGAGATCCCGAGCGCCCAGGAGGCTCCGATGGAGCACCGCCCCGGTGCTTCCGGCGACGCCGACGTTTCCGGATTTCACGACGTCGAACGCGACGAGCGCGGTATTGAGCAAGTTGCGCAATTCATGCGCAAAGAAGCCGAGCCGCACGTTCTCGCGATCGGTGTCGCTGTCGATGGTGGACTGATTGCGTTCGCGCCCGAATTGTGTGACGGCGCCGGCGATCGCGTAATCCAGGCATCCATTCAGCACCCGGAAGTCATCGGCGCTGATGGGCGCGTCCGTTTCGACGGCCAGTTCTGTGATGGCCTGACAGACGTCACCGTAGTCGTGGACGACCTGTGAGACGGTGAACCCCTGCCGCAGCAGGTCGTGTCCATGCAGGAGGGCGGTGCTGGAAATCTCAGTGCCTCCGGACTCGCCGAGGCGCAGCGCGTCGCCCAGCTGATCCAGGAAGAGCGGCACACCGTGCTCGATCTCCGATGCTGTCGGTGGAGGAACCGAGCGTGCGGCCACCTTCCCTCGACAGCGGCGGATGATCTCTTCGCGGTGAAACGTAATGAACTCGTGCAGCATGACCTAACCTTCGCGATTCGGACCGCGCCTGGGCCGCGATGAAGGAATTCGAGGACCCGACGATAGACGATCAACCCGAGGTCAGCTGTCTCATTGTGAACAGCTCACCTCCCGTCAGTGGTGGATACGCTAATGGGCACGAATCAGCCTTCACCCCCGACAAACGTGAAGTTGCCCCCTCCACGGGCGACGCGGCCGAAGCCGCCGCAGGGGTCGCCGCTCGGCCAGCAGCGGGTCAGTCCGTTCTGGTGGATCGTGTTCCTTCTGTTGATGGTGTGGAATCTGTGGTCGTTCCTGCCAAAGCCGACATCGGAGGCCGCGCTTCCGTATAGCGCATTTGTGGCCCAGGTGACGGCCGGGAACGTGACGCAGACGCGAATCGTTGGCGATCAGATCAGCGGGATGTTTGTCCATGCGATCCCGTGGCCCGAGCCCGTCAAGAGTGAATCGACGAAAGACAGTCCCGAGAAGAAGACTGGCGAGGCACCGCCGCCACCGTCGTATCCGGGCTTCCGCACGACCTTTCCAAGTGTGGTCGGCGATCCGTTGCTGATGCCCCTGCTCCAGGCCCACCACATCGTCATCGACGTGGCGACGCCGTCGGAGCCGTGGTTCACCCTCTTGCTGACCAACGGTCTGCCGGTGCTGTTGCTCGGGGTGCTGCTCGTCTGGATGGGTCGGCAGGCCGCCCGTAGCCAGGCCGGCATGTTCGGATTCGGACGGAACAAGGCGCGCCGCTACGCAGAAGATCGACCGAAGGTCACGTTTACGGACGTCGCCGGGGCCGACGAAGCAAAGGCCGATCTTACGGAGGTGGTCGACTTCCTGCGCCACCCCACTAAGTACCTCGAGATCGGCGCCCGGATTCCGCGGGGCGTGTTGCTCGTCGGCCCGCCAGGCACCGGCAAGACACTGCTGGGCCGCGCCGTCGCCGGGGAAGCGGGCGTGCCGTTCTTCAGCATCAGCGGCTCGGAGTTCGTGGAGATGTTCGTGGGCGTCGGCGCGAGTCGCGTGCGCGATCTGTTCGTGCAAGCGAAGGCTGCCGAACCGTCCATTGTCTTCATCGATGAACTCGATGCCGTCGGGCGTCGGCGCGGCGCGGGCGTCGGCGCGACCAACGATGAGCGCGAGCAGACGCTCAACCAATTGCTCGTGGAGATGGATGGGTTCGACGATCGCCAGCAGGTGATTCTGCTCGCGGCGACGAATCGGCCGGACGTCCTCGATCCGGCGCTACTCCGTCCCGGGCGCTTCGATCGACAGGTGGTCGTGCCGCTGCCGGACTGGCGCGGGCGCGAAGGCATCCTGCGCATTCACACGCGTCATCTTCACCTCGCGAAGGATGTCGATCTCGAACGACTCGCCCGGACGGCAACGGGGCTGAGCGGCGCGGATCTCGCGAATCTGTGCAATGAGGCAGCCTTGGGCACCGCCCGCCACGATCGTACGGAGGTGACCATGCAGGATTTCGAGCAGGCGTGGGACAAGATCATCCTGGGGGCCGAACGCACGACCGTCCTGACACCGCACGACCGGCGCGTCGTGGCCTATCACGAAGGTGGTCACGCGGTCGTGGCCTGGATGACGCCCGCCGCGGACCCCGTGCGGAAAGTCACGATCGTGCCGCACGGTCAAGCGCTCGGGGTGACCCAGCAACGGCCGGCGGAAGAGCGGTACAACTACAGCCGAACCGACCTCTTGGCGCGTATCGATGTCATGCTCGGCGGCCGGGCGTCTGAGGCGCTCGCCCTCGGCGACATCACCACGGGAGCCGAGAACGACCTCGTGCAGGCGACGCGGCTCGTCAGGCGCATGATCACGCGGTGGGGCATGGGAAGCCTTGGGCCGGTGGCGTTTCAAGTCGATGAGGAGCAGCCGTTTCTCGGGTATCAGTTGGCGCAGGGGCGCGAATACAGCGACGCCACGGCCGCGCGGATCGATCACGAGGTGGA
>DASTHG010000008.1:0-2598 GCA_035718325.1 Gemmatimonadales bacterium
CACCGCGGCGTCGCCCGCCCCGTTCCGCTCGAGATGCTGATGCAGGAGACCGCGACGTCCGCCGGCGCCGACTCGGCGGTTCGGCTGTACCGCGCGCTGCGCGAGCGCTATTACGGGCGGGCGGCGTACGACTTCGGGGAGCCGTCGCTCAGCATCGCCGCCTTCAGGCTGGGACGCGCCGGCAAGTTCGACGAAGCCTTCGCGCTGCTGCGCCTCAATGAAGAGCTGTTCCCGGGGTCGTCGGCGATGTACGTGTTCCGCGGTAACATTCTCCTGATGCGCGGCGACTCGACGAGCGCTGCCGCAGCGTTCTGCGAAGCGATCCGCCGCGATACGACGAACCTGGAGGCGAGGGATCGACTCAAAGCAGTTGGCCACTAGCCTGCTGCTGGTGATGGCCCCGGTCCGGCTGATCGCACAACAGAGACCGGCCACCGCCGGAAGCGATCCCTATCCGCACGCCACGGAGCCGATCGGGACGGTGCGGCAGATCTACGACGCTGCGCTCAGCCCCGAGCTGGCGATTCACACCTTTCGCAACATCGACCGGCTGTTCCCGACGCGGCGCATTCCCCGCTCGCCGAAACCGCTGCCCCTGGCGCGCGCGAGCGTGCCGCTCTCCGACGTGCGTTTCGACGACCGGGGGACCCCACATGACCTGCAGAACTACCTCGAGCTGAACCGCGTCGCCGGGCTGCTGGTGCTGAATCACGGCCGCATCGCGCTCGAGCGCTATCGCTTCGGCAACGGCCCGCGCACGCGGTGGATGTCGATGTCGATCGCCAAGTCGATCACGGCAACGCTGATCGGCGCGGCGCTGAAACAGGGGTCGATCGCGAGCCTCGCCGACTCGGTCACGCATTATGTGCCCGCCCTCGCCGGCAGCGCCTACGACGGCGTGACGATCCGCGACGTGCTCATGATGGCGTCGGGCGTGCGCTGGAACGAGACGTACACCGATCCGTCTTCGGACCGCCGCCGGCTGCTCGAGGCGCAAATTTCGCAGGTCCCTGGATCCGCGCTCGCCGTGATGCGCAGCCTGCCCCGCGCGGCAGCGCCCGGCACCGTGAACAACTACAACACTGGTGAGACGCAGGTCGCAGGCCTCGTGCTGCGCAGCGCCGTGGGGATGCCGCTGGCGACTTACCTCGGCGAGCGGATCTGGAGCCGCTTCGGGATGGAGGCGGACGCGAGCTGGTGGCTCGACTCTCCCCAAGGCGTCGAGATCGGCGGCAGCGGCATCAGCGCGACGCTCAGGGACTACGGTCGCTTCGGTCTTTTCATGCTGGCCAACGGGGTCGCCGCGGGGGACTCGATTCTTCCGGGCGGCTGGGTAGAGGAGGCCACGACGCCGAAGACGTTGCGCAACGGCGCGCCGCTCGACTACGGCTATTTGTGGTGGACCGCACCAACACCCGCTGCGCGCAAAGATGGCGCCTTCGCGGGCGAGGGCATTTACGGGCAGTTCCTGTACGTGAATCCGGCGGCGCAGGTCGTCATCGTGGTGTGGAGCGCCCGCGCGCTCCCGGTAGGAGCGGACGCGATCGACGATTGGACCTTCTTCGATGCCGTGACCGACGCACTCAAGAGATACAATCAGAGCCGGTAGGTTTCTTTGGCCAAATCGTAGGCGAGCGCCCGCGCCATGCGGCGCGCGTCGTCCATCCCGATCACATGCCTCGCGACGAGGCCTCCGAGGAAGTTCGCGTCCATGCGGCGCGCCAGGTCGTGCCGCGCCGGGATCGAGCAAAACGCGCGCGTGTCGTCGGTAAACCCCGCCGTCTTGTAGATCCCCGCCGTTTCCGTCGTCCGCTCCCGGAATCGCATCATGCCGTGCAGCGAATCGTGAAACCACCACGGCGCTCCGAGCCGGACGGCCGGATAGTGACCGGCGAGCGGAGCCAGCTCGCGACTGTAGGTGGACTCGTCCAGGGTGAAGAGCACGAGGGTGAACCGGGGATCGTTGCCGTAGGCGTTCAACAGCGGACGCAAGTTTCGCGTGAACTCGGTCACGATCGGGATGTCGCCGCCCCGGTCGGGGCCGAACCGGTCGAACACCACGCGATTGTGGTCGCGCAGCGCGCCGGCGTGCAGCTGCATGACGAGCCCGTCCGCGACGGACAGGCGTGCCATTTCCATCAACAGGTGCCCCTCGAAGCGTCGCTGGTCCGCGGCCGTGGCCGTTCCCGTCCGGGCCTGCTGAAACAGGTGCTCTGCCTCCGCCGGAGCGAGCGGCTCCGTAAACGGCTCCAGCACGCCGTGATCGGTCGCCGTCGCGCCCAGATCCCGGAAGAAGCAGCGTCGCTGCTGCAGGGCGTTGATGAACCCCTCGTAGTCGCCGATCGGTGTCCCGCAGGTGCGAGCGAGCAGGTCGAGCTCCGCGCGCCATCCCGGAGCGGAGATCTGGAACACCGTATCGGGCCGGAACGTCGGGATGACCCTGGCCTTCCAGCCCGACCGCTGGATGGCACGGTGATGCTCGAGGCTGTCGCTCGCCTTGTCCGTCGTCGCCAGCACCTCGATCCCGAAGCGCTCGAACAGCGCGCGCGGCAGGAAGTCGGGGAGAAGGAGCCGCTCAGCGATGTGGTCGTAGACGCG
>DASTHG010000009.1:0-8805 GCA_035718325.1 Gemmatimonadales bacterium
GTACCCCGCCCACTCGAGCGCGCGTTTGCCGCGCACGCCCGACCGGCCGGCGAGGAACGCGGTGAGTGGCAGCCCCGCAAGCACCACCGTCGCCGCCGCGGCGAGCACGCCGTAGGCGGCGAGATGCCAGCCGACGTACACGTTCAGCAGGATCCAGAGAGTGCCGACCACGAGCAGCCGGCGCAGGATTTGTCGCCCGGTCATCTCAGTGCGCCGCTGCCGCGCCGCCCGGCAGCCGCTTGCTGCCGTGCATCAGGAGCAGCAGCGGGCACGACAGCACGAACACCGCGCCGAACAGCAGGAACAGCTGGTCGAACGACAGCATCAACGCCTGGCGCATGACCTGGAGGTTCATGATCGCGATGGCCTTGGCCTCGAGCAGCCCCGGGGGCACCCCCTGCGCCGCCAGGCCTTTCTCGAGCATCGCGAGGCGCGCCTGCGTAGCCGGCGAATAGGCCGTGACGTTGGCTACCAGATCGGCGCGGTGGATCGTGGCGAAGCGCGTCACCAGCGTCGCCGACAGGGCGATGCCCACACTGCCCCCCAGCTGGCGCGTCAGGTTGAAGAGGCCGGTGCCGTTCGGAATGCGGCTCATCGGCAGGTCGGCGAGCGACAGGTTGGTCAGCGGCACGAAGATCAGTCCCAGCCCCACGCCGCGGAAAATCAGCGGCCAGAAGAAGTCGGACATCCCGCTGTCGGTGGTGAAATGGGCGTGCTTCCACATCGAGAGCGCGAACAGCGCGACCCCCACGATGATCGACAGCCGCGCGTCGAACTTGCCGGTCGTGCGGCCCATGATCGCCATCGTAAACGCGCTGGCCAAGGCACCCGGGAGAATCACGAATCCCGTCTGTTCCGCGGAGAACCCTTGCAGGTTCTGGAGATACACGGGGAGCACGAACACCGTCGCGTAGAGACACACGCCGAGCCCGGCGGCGAAGATCACTCCTACGGCGAGCTGCCGGCTCTTCAGAATGCGCAGATCCACCACCGGGTGCTCGGTGCGCAGCTCGTGCCACACGAACGTCACGAGCGACACGGCACTGACGAGCGCCAGGAGCTGGACCTGCTTGGAGTCGAACCAGTCCAGCCGCTCGCCGCGCTCCAGCATTGTCTGCAGCGCGCCGATGCCGGCGGCCAGGAGCAGCAGGCCGATGTAGTCCACCTTGGAGGCCCGGCTCTGGTGCGCCGAATCCTTGATGAACGAGAGCGTGAGCGCGAAGGCGAGCATCCCGAAGGGGATGTTGATGTAGAAGATCCACGGCCAGCCGAAGGCGTCGGTGATGTAGCCGCCGAACGTCGGTCCCAGCGTCGGCCCCACCATCACGCCGACGCCGAAGATCGCCATCGCGGTGCCGTACTCCTCGCGTGGAAACTCCTCGTAGAGGATCGCCTGCGACGTCGACAGCAGCGCCCCGCCGCCCAACCCCTGGATGATGCGCCACACGACGAGCTCGATCAGCGTGTGCGAGTTGCCGCAAAAGAACGACGCGATCGTGAACAGCGCGATCGACCCGGCGAAATAGCGCTGCCGTCCGAAGTACGCCGACAGCCAGCCGGTGATCGGGAGGATGATCACGTTGGCCACGATGTAGCCGGTCGAGACCCAGGCGATCTCGTCGAGCGTCGCGCCCAGCGTCCCCATCATGTGCGGGATCGCGACGTTCACGATGCTGGTGTCGAGCAGCTCCAGCACCGACGCGAGGCTCACCGTCATCGCGATGATGTAGCGATAGCGGTAGCGGTCCGCGCCGGCGGCGGCCGGCAGGGGGAGAGTCGTGGCGCTCATCGAGGGCGCTACTTCGTGGTGATCGTGGCCGTGACGCTCATGCCGGGCCGCAGCGCTCGGCTCGGGCAGTCGATCGACGCCACCGGGCGGATGCGCACGGGGATGCGTTGCACGACCTTGGTGAAGTTCCCCGTGGCGTTGTCGGGCGGCAACAGCGAGAAGCGCGCGCCCGTCGCCGGGGCGAGGCTTTCTACCCGGCCGCCGAAATGACACCCGGGGTAGGCGTCGACGGTGAACGTCGCCGTATCGCCGGGAACGATATGCGTCGTCTCGGTCTCTTTGAGATTCGCCGTGACCCACACGTCGGACAGCGGTACCACCGTCATCAACGGCTGACCGGGCTGCACCAGCTGCCCCACCTCGACACTCTTCTTGCTCACGACGCCGCTGGCGGGAGCGAGGATCGTCGAATAGGACAGCTGCAGGGCCGCGAAATCACGCGCCGCGCGCATCGCCGCCACGCGGGCGTCGGCGCCGAGCAACGCCGCCTGCGACGAGGCCAGGGCGGCGTCGGCGGCGCGGGCCGTCGTCACGGCGTTGTCGAGCTGCTGGCGGCTCACCACGCCCTGCGCGACGAGCGGTTGAAGGCGATCGAGATCCGCATGCGCGCGGTCGGCGTTGGCTTGAGCCTGGCGCACGGCCGCGTCCGCCTGCCCCACCCGCTGGCGCGAAGACACGCTGGCGAGCGCGACCGCCAGGTCGGCATCGGCCTGCTGCAGCTTCGCCGCGTAATCCTTGTCGTCGAGCACGAGGATCGTATCGCCGGCCTTCACCGTCTGGTTCTCCTCCACCCGGATCGATTGCACGAAGCCGCCGACCTTGGGGAGTACCGGCAGGATGTGCCCGTCGACCTGCGCGTTGTCGCTCGCCACGTGATTGCGCGACCAGATCCACTTGCGCACGCCGCCGCCGATCAGGACGAGCAGCACGACGCCCAGGATGGCGAAAATTCGGTTGCGCTTCGAGCCGTTCCGGGCCGGGCGGAACTCGGCGCTGCCCCGGCTGGCGGCGGGCTCTCCGCGCGACGGACGTTGCTCGGACACTTCGGGTTCGATCGTCGTAGCCATGTCTTCTTCCCTTGGGCGTTCAGTCATTGGACGGTTAGTGCAGCTGCCGGGTGCTGCCCACGGCGCGGGCCAGCGCCACACGGGCCGCTGCCGCCGCGAAGCGGGCATCGATATCGGTATCGCGGGCGCGGACCAGCGAGACTTGGGCGTCGATGACCTCGATGTTGCCGGCCACCCCCGCCTTGAACCGCTCCCGTGCTTCCTCCAGCTCCGCCTGCGCGAGGCGCAGCCGCTCGGCGGCGATCGTCTGTTGCTCGGCGGCCGAGCCCAGGTCGAGCCGCGCCGCGTCCACGTCGGCGGCGATCTGCCGCTTCAACTCGTCGGCGCGCACACCCGATTCCCGGACGACCGCCTGCTGCTCCGCTTCACGCCCCTCGCGCCGGAAGCCGTCCAGAATCGGTACGGTCAGCTGCAGCGCGACGAAGCGTGTCGCCGTGAGGTTATCGGGTGCCAGGCCGTTCGCTCCGTAGTTCGCCGAGAGATCGAGCCGCGGCAGCCGCTCCGCCTTGATCGCCGAGGCGGTCCGCGACGCGGCCAGCCCGCGCGCCTCTTCGGAGTGCAGATCGGGACGCCGCGACAACGCCATCGTCACCAGCGCGTCTCGCGTATCGGGGAGCTCGACGACTGGCAGCGTCGCCGCCAGGGTGTCGGTCAGCTGCACCGGCGTGTCCGGCGGCAAGCCGAGGCTGCGCACCAGATCGATCCGCGCCCGCTCGGCTTCGTTGCGCGCCACGACGAGCGCACCCCGCGTCGTGACGAGCTGCGTCTGCGCTCGCGTGACGTCGATCGTCGTGCCCACCTCGGCGTCTTTCTGCGCCTGCGCCAATCGCACCAACTCGGCCGCGAGGGACGAGTCGGCGATGCGCGCCGAGACCACGGCCTGCGACCGCGTGGCACGCAGGTAGCTGAGCGCCGCCAGCTGCGCCGCCCCTTCCGAGGCGAGTCCGCTGTCGGACTCGCTGCTCACGAGCTGCGAGCGCGCGGCCCGCACCCGGACGACACCGGCATAGTCGAACACCGTTTGCGTCAGGTGCAGGCGCGCGTCGTACAGGTCGAACGGCCCGAACAGCTTGGGAAATGCGAACCCCGGAGCGTTGAGCTTGAAGCCGAATGCCTGTGGATTGACGGTCTGGCTCGCCCAACTCCCGGTCGCCGAAAAATCCGGCAGCAGCGACGCGCGGGTCTGGCGGATCCGGGCACGCGCCTCGTCGGCGCGCAGGCCGGCGAGCGTCACCGCGGGCGCGGCGCCGGTGGCTCGGCTCACCGCGTCCGCGAACGAGAGACGGAGGGGCTCCGGCGTCTGCGCGCGCGCGGTCGCAGCCATGCAGACGAGAGCCAGGCAAAGGACGAGGGCCGGCTTAGCGATGCGCGATGCCATTGAGGTACAGGTCGATGTGGGTGTCGAGATAGCGGCGCGGGTCGAAGCCTTCGGGCATGCATGCCGCGAAGGCCCGCGACGCAACGGTGGCGTGCATCAACGGCGAAAGGGCGAGCTTCGTGGCGGCGTGGATGTCGACGCGGCGGAACTCGCCGTTCTTCATGCCGCGCTCGATGACGCCGCCCAACAGCTTGTGCCCCCGGGTGACCACCTCGTCGTAATAGAACCGGGCGAGCTGCGGAAAGTTGGCGGCCTCGGCCATCATCAACTTGGGGATCCCGGCGAGCGAGGTCTCGAACACGAGTCGCCAGTACTCCCGCACCAGCCGCTCCAGCAGCTCGCGTGCGCTCCCCGTGAAGGCGCGGGCGACAGACTCGGCATGGGCGATCTTGGGCACGATCGTCTGGCGCACGACCGCCTTGAACAGAGCTTCCTTGTTCTTGAAGTAGAGGTAGAGCGTCCCTTTGGTGACGCCGGCGCGCCGGGCCACGTCCTCGAGCCGCGTCGCGGCGAAGCCGCGCTCGACGAACTCCTCCAGCGCGGCGTTCACGATCTCCTCGGGACGGGCACCCTTGCGGCGCTGCCAGCGGGGCTTGGCGCGGCGTCCAGGACTAGACGCTCGCGAGGGCCGGGGGGGCCGGGGGGGCCGCGGGGACCGGGGGCTGCGAGGAGACCGGGTTGTGGGGTGCGCCATGGAGGCCCTCTTGGTTACTTACTGACCGTTCAGTAAGTAATGACAGAACCCCGTCCCCACAAGTGGGGTTCCCGTCAGGCGCGTGTCATCCTCCGGCCTACTTGGCGCGCGCCAGCTCCCCCTGGTCCATGACGCTGTCGGCGACGCTCTTGTCCTCGATCACCTGCCCGTCGCCGATCACCGAGCGCTTGACCTGCGCGCGAACGAGGCGGACGTCGCGGCCGAGCAACGTGTGCTCGATGGTGCTCCCCTCGA
The DNA here is from genome assembly GCA_035718325.1 of Gemmatimonadales bacterium. Lineage (GTDB taxonomy): Bacteria > Gemmatimonadota > Gemmatimonadetes > Gemmatimonadales > GWC2-71-9 > DASTHG01. The sequence continues at coordinate 5,184 of DASTHG010000009.1, forward strand.
CGCGGCTTCCGGCCTCGATCGTCACGTTGGGCCCGATGGTGCTGTTGACCAGCGTCACCCCCGGCTCGATCCGCACCGGCTCGCGAATCACCACCCCGGGGGTCGGCGCCGGCACGAGCCCGCGGCCGTTCCGTAACAAGTGTTCGTTCGTCTCGAGCAGCGTGTCCACCTTGCCGCAGTCGTACCACCCACCCACGCTCGCCGTGTACAACTTCCGCCCCTGATCGACCATGTACTGAAAGGCGTCGGTGAGGTAGTACTCGCCCCCCTTCCCTGCCGGCTGCCCCAGGACGTGGGCGATCCCTTCGAACAGGGTGCGCCAGTCCTTGATGTAATAGAGGCCGATGTTGGCGAGACGGGAGACCGGCGTATCAGGCTTCTCGACGATGCGCTTCATGTAGCCACGCTGGTCCGTGACGATGACCCCGAAGCGCTGGTAGTCGTCGACCTCCTTCGCCCAGAGGATCCCGTCGGCCGCCTGCGTGCGGATCAAACCCAGGTCGGCGTCGAACAAGGTGTCGACGAAGATGATCAGCACCGGACTGTCGACCCATGGCCGCGCCAGATTGATCGCGCCCGCCGTCCCGTCGAGCGTTTTCTGCTCGACGAACCGCGCCGGAATCCGGTAATGCGTACGGATGTAGCGCTCCGTGTCCTCCTTCAGATGCCCCGTGATGACGAGCAGCTCCTCGACGTCGAACCCCGCCAGCGTATCCATGACGTAATCCATCACCGGCCTTCCGGCGACGTGCACCAGCGGCTTCGGGACCCGCTTGGTGAGCGGCAGGAGGCGGGTCCCCTTCCCCGCCAGCGGCACGATCACTTTCATGGCACCCTCCCGTAGCGGTCTTTGAGGCGGATGACGTCGTCGAGCTCCGGTGTCGAGGCCTCGATCAGATCGCTCGTCACGACCGCCTCGAACTGATGCACCAGCTTCGGCTGAATGTGAAACGCCTCTCCCTGCCCCACGCGGCGCTCAATCTGCGTCTCCCCCTGTTCGAGCCGCAGCACGATCTCCCCCGACAGCACGTAGATCGACTCGTCCTTGCGCTCGTGATACTGCAGGCTCAGCACGTGGCCCGCTTCGATGTGCAGGATCTTCCCGACGTAGCGGTCGGTGTGAGCCCAGATCAGCTCGTAGCCCCAGGGCTTCTCGACGCGATAGGGTGGGGTGGTCATGAAATGAAGAATGACGAATGCAGAATGCAGAATTCCTGTGCTGGGAAGTCGCAGACGCAATTCATCATTTTGCATTCACCATTCTGCATTTGATCCCTCTCCCAGCATCCGCAACGCGAGCGACGAAGGAGTCGTCACACATGCGGTCACACAGACACCACACCCGACGCACCCCTCCGGCTTGAGCACGGGGTGCCCCTGCGCATCCATCGCCAGCGCGCGCTCGCCGATCGGGCATGCCCGGGCGCACACCCCGCAGCTCGACCCATGAAACGTGATACAGCGATCGACCTCGAGCGACAACACCCCCAACCGCACCTCGTCCCAGCCGGCCGCGGGCGGCACCAGCGCCCCGGTCGGACAGGCCCGCGCGCAGGGGATGTCGGCGCACACGATGCACGCCTGGATCGCGGGCTCGAGGTGCGGCGTCCCGGCGGCGAGCCCCGCGGTGGGCGGTGCGCTGCGGATCGCGTGCGCCGGGCAGACGTCGACGCAGGCGCCGCAGCGGGTGCACGCGGCGAGAAACTCGATCTCCGCTCGCGCCCCGGGCGGCCGGAACCAGGGCCGCTGCACCACCTTCGCCTCGGTGCGGCGCGCCACTTCGCGGGCCAGCTTCTCCAGCGTGTCCCGCAGGAACGCCCGCCGGTCGCCCGAGTCCACCGCCATCAGAAGCTTGGGGCGAGCGACACGAGCCAGCGGAACTGCGCGCGACGGTCGCGTCCCCGCGGATCGGCGGCGAAGTTCCAGCGGCTCACGAGCCACGGGACGTCGAAGCGCATCGTCCAGCCCAGGTCGCCCACCTGAAGCGTGGCGACCGCGCCGGCCCCCGCGTCCCACAGCGGGGTGATCGCCTTCCCGGGTGTCGGTGCCGCCGCGGAGTCCACCAGCCCCCCGTCACCGAAGAGATGCAGGGCCAACGCGCGCACGGGCGCGTGCGGCAGCGCGACAATGGTGCGTGACAGCTCGACCGTACCGCTCACCGCCCAGCGCCCTCCCAGCTCGGGAGCGAAGCCGCGCAGGTTCGCGTCCCCGGGCGCCTGATAGAAAAAGTCGGGTCGCACGAACAGCGCTCCGCGGCTGCGCAACAGAGGATTGGTGAAGGTCTCGTAGGGATCGGCCCCCGCAACGTAGATACGCCGCTGGGCGGGCGGCGGCGAGTGCGCCCAGTAGCCGCCGGCGAAGCCGCGCAACCCGAGTGTCGTCCCGAGCCAGAACGGGAGGCGCGTCCGAAGCTCCGCCGTCCCGCGCAGGAACGGCTCCAGGTCGTAGCGGTGTGCTGCCACGATGCCCGGTCCCGGGTAGCGGTACACGATGCCGCCGTGGAAGCCGACTCTGCCCGACAGGGTGCCGCGACCGAGCGGCCCCGTCGACGACATCCACGGGCCGGCCTCCACCGTTCCTGCGTCGTCCCACAGCCCGGGGTCGAGGAACGCCTTGTTCGTCGTCGCCATCCACAGCGCGTCGAACCCGGCGTGCGGATCGGCGCGGTCGACCCAGCGCTGCCGCTCGCTGCGATCCCACGAGAGCTGCACACCAGCCCGGCCTTCGACGTCCCACGCAGCCAGCGTCGTGGTGGTCCGTGCGATCGGGTGCCGGACCGGGTTAGAAAACCGGAAGTAGACGCCCGTCGCATCCGGCGCGCCCCGCTGTGTGCCCTGGCTCAGGAGCAACAGGCCATTGTTGAAGCGGCCGAGATAGTTCGAGCGGCTGCGCAACGCCACGGTGATGCCGGCGACGTCGTTCGACCAGCCCAGGGGCAGCACGCCGACGGTCTCGCGATCGCGGCGCACGACCTCCCGGGTCGGATTATCGAGCCGCCAGGCGGTCGCGCCGCGCCCCTGGAACGCCCGAGGCTCCCGGTTGTTCAGCATGTTCCAGTCATGCGCCAGGAGGCGCGGGTCGAGCATGAGGCGACCCGGCGACGAGTCGGCCGTGAACTCGACGCGCTCCACCTCCGCCTGGCCGATGGTGCGCGCGTAGAGGTGGTGCGCGTCGCCGATCTCGAGCGGCATCACCCCATCGCCCAGCCGCCGCACCGACACGGTGACGTGCCAGCGGCCGTCAGCGCCGCGCCGCCGCTCGACGTGCTGCAGCGCGTAATCGATCAGCGGCGTGGCGTGGAGCCACTCGGCGAACAGCCACTTCAGGTCCTGGTGCGACACCTCCTCGCACACGGCGCGGAACTTGTCCTCGTCGACATGCTTCAACTTCCAGCGCGCGTAATAGGTGCGCAGGATACGGCGCATCGCTTCGTCACCCACGACGTAGCGCAGCTCGTCGAAGAACAGCTCCCCCTTGTTGTAGATCATCTCGTTATAGATGAAGAAGTCACGAAACCGCTCGCTCACGGTGGATACCGGCTCGCTCCAGCGATCGACGTCATCGAGCAGGATGCCCGCTTCGAGGTCGGGATAGTCGTCGGCGATGCCGTGGGTCGCCTCGT
>DASTHG010000010.1:0-2278 GCA_035718325.1 Gemmatimonadales bacterium
GTGGACCCAGGCGTGGAGCTGCTTGCTGCGCAGGCCGGCGACGAGGGCGCGGCCGGGCAGGTTGGCGGCGAAGGGCGGGTTGTTGAGGATGACCGTGATCGCCAGCTCGTTGTAGGGGCCGATGTCGGTGTCGCGGTACTCGAAGCAGGTGACGCCGACGGCGCCGAGCCCGGGCGCGAGGCGCGCCGGCACGAAGCGGGGGTCGGGCAGCAGCTTGCGCAGCGCGCCGAGCTTGGCGGGGAAGACCGCGGTTTGGGCGGTGCCGTCGTAGTAGAAGATCGGCAGCTTCGCCGACTCGCCGGCCAGCGTCGCGTCGACCTGCGGGACACCCTCGAAGAACGGCGACTGTCTCGACATGGGGGAAGCCTGCCGGGCGGACCGCTACCTAGACATCCGTATAAATCCCGCGGGGCCATCGGGCGCCGCCCTCGCAGCGCCCAAGCTCCACATGGGTGCAGCTTCCGCTCGATCTGCTCGTGGCGGAGCGCGAAGCGGACCAAGTCCGGGCGCGCGCGTGGGATCCGAGCGTTGGCAGCCTGGGTATGACCAGGTTATACTGGGTGCCGTGAAGACAGCGATCTCGCTTCCGGATGAGACCTTTCGTCGCGTCGACCGGGCTGCGAAGCGGCTGGGCGTCTCGCGCAGCGAGCTCTTTGCGCGTGCGGCGGAGAATTGGCTCGATGCCCTGGAGGACGATGGCACCACCGAAGCGATCAACCGTGCGATCGCCGGACTGCCGGCCGATCATGAGTTCACCGACGCAGCTGCTGCGGCGTTGGCCGCCGGTGAACAGACTTGACGGCGCGAGGCGAGCTGTGGTGGGCCGATCTCGGCCTGCCCAGGGGTTCTGCCCCTGCGTTGCGGCGCCCGGTGCTGGTGATCAGCGCCGATCGGTACAACCGTTCCAGGCTGTCCACCGTCACTGTGGCTGTGCTCACGGGCAACCTCCAGCTCGCCGCGTTGCCGGGCAACGTCTTGGTGGCGGCCGATGTCGTCACCGACCTTGACGCCGATTCGGTGGTCAACGTCACACAGATCGCCACGATCGACCGGAGCGCTCTCGAACAGCGCATCGGCGTGTTGCCCGACTGGCTGATCGCCGCGGTCGACTCCGGTCTCGCCCGCGCGCTCGCACTCGCCCATCTCTGACCACGCGGCAGGTGCCTTCAAGCTCCTTTGCTGTGATCTCACTTACGCTCCTCCCCGGAACGGGCTCGCGATCGCGCGCTGGTACGCCCCGTGCGCCATCGAGGCTGGCGTGGGATTCGACGGAGAAGAGAACTGGGCTGATGGCGAGATGCGCCGAGGGTTCCTCGGGGAAGCATTGGGTTTCGCCCTCGGAAGAGCCGGTGTGGCGCTTTTGGGGAGCGGGAACGCAGGAGATCCCTGCTTTTATCTTTGCCGACGGTCGCTTCAAGGTAAATCACACTCGCGTCGAAGGTGATTCGCCCGATGACCCATTCTCCAACGCTTTGTCCACGACGGTCAATTTGGCGATCAACCTCCGTGGCACGACGTTGATCCAGATGACACACAGGCTTGGTCTGACCTGATCCAGCCCGTGGGCAGTATGCGGCCCTGTCCCGCCGCTTCTGCTTCGCGCGACTCCCGAAAGCGACAGCGACGCTAGTCGAGATGTATGCCGTAGCGCTCGTAGATCACGCGCGAGGCTGCTTGCCTGTCGAGACGCCTGCGGCCGGTAGAACACGAGAGCGAGGGTGTCCCAGTGCGAACGCGTGATGGAGTCTGATCAGATCAGCTCGTGACGGAGGGCGTAGCGGACCAGCTCGGAACGCGCCGTCAGGCCGAGCTTCTGCTGGATGTGCTTGCGGTGCGTCTCGACCGTGCGGACGCTGAGCGAGAGCTCAGCGGCTATCTCCGGGTTGGTGTTGCCGAGCGTGATCAGGCGCAGCACCTCCGCCTCGCGCTCGGTGAGGCCGCCCGGCGGTCCGTCCGGCGGCGCCGGCCGGGCGAGCGCCGCCTCGACCGCGGGGCTGGCGTGGGTCTCGCCGGCCGCCACGGCGCGGATCGCCTCGACCAGCTCCTCCTCGACCGCCTCCTTCAGCACGTAGCCGCGCGCCCCCAGCTCGAAGGCGCGGCGGGCGAACTCGGGGTCGCGCTCCATCGTCAGCACGACCACGCCGACCCCGGGCGACGACTCGCCAACCTCCGCGAGCGCCTCCAGCGGCGGCCGCCCCGGCATGTTGAGGTCGAGGACGAGGACGTCAGCCCCCTCGGCGGCGACGGCGGCGAGCGCCACCTCCGCGTCGCCCGCCTC
>DASTHG010000011.1:0-2923 GCA_035718325.1 Gemmatimonadales bacterium
CGAGTCTCGCCGCGCCGTTCGTCATCGCCGGCATCATCAAGAGCGCCTATGACCTCTGCTTCTGGCAGCTGTTCAGGGGCGTTCCCCTCGCTGCGCGGCGATCCGGTACGCGCTCAGCTGGCGGCCCCGCTCGCTAGTTGCTGCGCCTCGTCGGCGGGCACCGCGGACGACATCTACAACCGCCCGGCCACGCCCTTCGTGGCCGCGTTCGTGGGATCGTCAAACGTACTGAACGGGGTTGTCTGGGAGCGCCATGTGCACTTCGGGCATTCGATAGTCGCCGGCGCGCACGCGATCGCGGACGGCGAACATGCGGTTGCCTATATCCGGCCCCACGACGTGCAGGTCACGCCCGCGGCCGGGGACCGGTCGTTCCCGGTCGAGGTCGAGCGGCGCACGGACATGGGGTGGATGTCGAAGCTGCATCTCCGCCTCGACGACGGCCAGCGTCTGGTGGCGCAGCTCCCCAACGAGGAGATCGACGGTGTCGCCGCCGGCCAGCACCTGTTCGCGAAACTGCGCAACCCGAAGGTGTTCGCCCGTGACCCGGCCACGGAACCAGAGACCGAGATCGACGCGGCGGACGCCGCAGACGCGCCACCGTCGCTGGTGTGACGCCGGGACCTACCCCCGCGCCACCGCCTCCCAGAGGACCCCGTAGCGCACCACCAGCCCGTCCTCGTCCACCTCGAGCTCGGCCTCGAAGTCGCCTGAGCGGTATCGCCACGACGTCTCGCTGATCCGCTCGTAGGTCTGGTCGAGCGGCTCGACGGCCAGGGACGGGAACCGCACCCATGCAGCGCGTGCCGGCGCCGTCGTGCCCACCTGCGGCCGCAGGCGGCGGATGGGCAGCGTGTTGGTCGACGGGGTGATCTCGAGGTCGACGTCGCGGCAGCCGTCCAGCTCCAGCACGCGTCTGCCACCGACCGCCCAGTGACCGCGACCGTCCGTGTCGAGCACCAGCGACGGGCCGTCGGCGATTCGCACCTCGGCGCGGTGCGTCGTCCAGCTGCGCTCGACATCGACCACGTAGCGCGCCTCGAACGGCGTGCCGCTCGAGGCGGCGAGCACCGTTCCCGCCAGCCGGGCGCCCGCGCGCGTCTCCACCAGCGTGCAGCGCTCGAGCGACCCTTCCGGTCCGCGCCAGAGCACCGACCTCATTCGTACTGAAGCGCCTCGAGCACGTCCAGCGACGCCGCCCGACGCGCCGGGAGGATCGCCGCGACCACGCCGGCGAACGCCGCGACGATCAGCACCGTGGCCACGAAACGTCCCGGCACCGAGAATGAGATCCCCTGGTCACTCAGGCCCTTGGTCAGAATCCACCCGAACACGAGGCCGACGCCGACGCCGAGCAGGCCGCCGATGACCGAGGTGATCACGCTCTCGTAGCGCACCATCCGGCGCAGCTGCCGTCGCGTCGTCCCGACGGCGCGGAGCATGCCGATCTCGCGCGTCCGTTCGAAGACCGACAGGGCCAGCGTGTTGATGATGCCGACCAGCGAGATGATGCCGATCATCGCCAGGAGCGCGTAGAGGAGATTCAGGATGTTGTTCACCTGCTTCTCGGCGCTCGACTTGTACTCGGCGTTGGTCTGCACCTTCGCGACGGGGAAGTCCTTCAGGGCCGTCGCGACCGCAGCCTTGCCCTGGCTCGTCGGGACCCCGGGCTGGAAGCGAACCAGAATGACCCCCGGGTCATTGTCGACCGTGAACTGATCGAACGTCGGCGTCGGGATGCAGATGCCGGTCATCAGCGTCGGGTCCTTGTACTCGCCGGCCACCCGAAGCTTCAGATGCGTGCTCTGCACGCTCGTGATCTCAAACGCGCTCCCGATGTTCAGGTGGTGCGACTTCGCGAACTGCTCCTCGACCAGCGCCTCGTTTCCCGTGAAGTGCTGCAAGATGGCGTCGGAGCCGCCCTGCAGCCAGTCGAAGGTGTACAGGTGGCCGAAGGTGGCCGGGTCAATGCCGTTCACGATGTCCGTGCCGCCATGGTTGATCTTCGCCTCGGTGGATTGGATGCCCGACGCCTCGGACACGCCCTGCACCGCCTGCGTGGTCGACACGGCGTCCTTGGGGATCGGCGCAAAGCTCTTCGAGGTGATGATCAGGTCGCTCGTCACCGATCGGTCGAGAGCGCCGATGAACGAGTTCTTGAACCCGTTCACGAACACCGCGACGAACACCACCAGGGCGACGCCGATCATGAGCGACGAGGACGTCACGGCGGTGCGGCCCGGGTTGCGCATGGTGTTCTCGCGAGCCATGCGGCTGGGGACGCGCGACGGGCCGGCCGGTGGCCAGGCGCGGCGCGGGGTGCGGGCGGCCTGGACTGCGGCCACGATCCCCGCCAGAACCCCCATAACGACCGTGATGCCGAGCACTGCCTTCTGCGCGGACGCCGCAGCGCCGGTCGGCGCGGCGACCAATCCTACGAGCACGCTGACCGTGATGCCGATGACGACGGTGCCGATGATCACGCCGACCAGGGTCGCGACGACGGAGACCACCTTCCAGCCGGTCCCGCGATGCTCCGCCGGCACCATCGTCAGCTGTGCCTCGGGCGGCCACTCGGTGGGCGTGCGCAGCCAGGCGACGACGGCGGCCGCGATCGCGAGCCCCAGGCCGATCAGCCCCGCCGCGATGCCCGCGATGGGCAGCGCCAGCGCGAGGATCCCGGCCACGATGCCGACGGGGATCAGGAACACCACGAAGGCGAGCAGGAACGCGAGGGTACGGCCCCAGACGTACCAGACGCGGTTGTAGAAGCGGCCGACGCCCGTCACCGAGAACACGAGCGCCCCCACCCAGCCGGCCAGGGCGATCATCCATCCCAGCGGCACCCCGATCACCTCGGCGAGCGGCCCGACGATATGGGACGACAGGATCGCCACCGCAAGGAAGCACAGAATCGCCCCGA
>DASTHG010000012.1:0-6356 GCA_035718325.1 Gemmatimonadales bacterium
CACCGTCACGACCTCGAGCTCGAGGCGGCCGGAGACGAGGCGCAACCCCTGACGCCCGTCGGCGCCGAAGCGCAGCGGTTGCCCATGCTGCACGTGGATCTGCTGCTGCGGCGCGACCGACTTCTCGATGAAATCGTCGAACACACCGTCGTTGTAAACAACGCAGTTCTGGAAGATCTCGATGAACGACGCCCCGCGATGCGCGTGGGCGCGCTTCAGCGTTTCGACGAGCCGCGGCTGCTGCGTGTCGATCGCGCGGGCCACGAAGCGCGCGCCGGCGCCGAGTGCAAAGGCACAGGGAGAGACGGGATTGTCGACCGAGCCGCCCGGCGTCGACGGCGACTTGGTGCCGGGGCGTGACGTAGGCGAGTACTGGCCCTTGGTGAGCCCGTAGATCTCGTTGTTGAACAGCAGGATCTGGAGATCGACGTTGCGCCGCAGCACGTGCAGCAGGTGGTTGCCGCCGATCGACAATCCGTCGCCGTCCCCGGTGACCACCCACACGTCGAGCGCCGGGTTGGCGAGTTTCGCCCCGGTGGCGATCGCGGGCGCGCGCCCGTGGATCGTGTGGAACCCGTACGTCGACATGTAGTAGGGGAAGCGCGACGAGCAGCCGATCCCCGAAATGAACACCGTCTGCTCGCGACGTACGCCGAGGTCGGCCAACGTCTTCTGGACCGCCTTGAGAATCGCGTAGTCGCCGCACCCCGGACACCAGCGCACTTCCTGGTCGGAGGCGAAGTCCTTGGGAGTGGGGGCTCTTGTGAGTGTGGCCGTCATAGCCGCTCCGCGATGGCGTCGGCGATCGTCGAAACCTTGAACGGTTTGCCGGTGATCTGGTTGAGTCCCTCGGCGGGCACGAGGTATGCCGCGCGCAGCAGCTGTACCAGCTGGCCGTTGTTCAGCTCGGGTACGAGCACCCGATCAAACCGCCGCAGCAGCTCGCCGAGATTCCGCGGGAACGGGGCGAGATAGCGGATGTGGATGTGCGACGCCTGGTGTCCCTCGGCGCGCGCCCGCTTCACACCCTGATGGATCGCCCCGTAGGTCGAACCCCAACCGACCACTGCCAGCGGCCCCCGGTCCTCGCCCACCGCCACGGTCTGCAGCGGGATGTCGTTCGCGATTCCGGCGACTTTCGCCGCCCGCGCCTTGGTCATGCGGTGGTGGTTGTCGGGATCGTAGGAGATGTGCCCCGTCTCGTAGTCACGCTCCAGCCCGCCGATGCGGTGCTCCAGCCCCGGTGTCCCCGGTACCGCCCACGGACGTGCTTGCGTGTCGGGGTCTCTCAGGAACGGATGAAACCCCTCGGGCTTTGTCCGGAACTGGACGGGGAATTGCGGCAGCGCTCCCACGTCCGGAATCCGCCACGGCTCGGCGGCGTTGGCGAGGCTCTCGTCGGACAACAACATCACCGGCGTCATGTAGCGGGTCGCCAGGCGCACCGCTTCCACCGCCACGTCGAAGCAATCCGACGGCGTCGCGGCCGCGATCACCGGCAGGGGCGCGTCGGCGTTGCGACCCAGGACCGCCTGGAACAGGTCCGACTGCTCGGTCTTGGTCGGCATCCCCGTGGACGGGCCCGCGCGCTGCGAGTCGATCACCACGACCGGCAACTCCGTCGCGATGGCGAGTCCCAGCCCTTCGGTCTTCAGTGCGATGCCCGGACCGGACGACGAGGTGACACCGAGCACGCCCGCATAGGCGGCGCCGATGCAGGCGCAGATCGCCGCGATCTCGTCCTCGGCCTGGAAGGTGAGGACGCCGTGCGACTTGAGGCCCGCGAGGGTGTGCAGCACCGGCGATGCGGGCGTGATCGGATAGGAGGCGAACACCATCCGCTCGAGTCCCGCGGCGCGCATCCCGGCGATCAGGCCCCACGCGATCGCCTCGGTTCCGCTGACGGCGCGGTACAGCCCCGGCGCCACGGGCGCCGGCGCTACGTGATACGTGCCGACGTTGCTCGGCAGCTCGGCCGTCTCGCCGAAGGCGTGCCCGGCGTTCAGGGCGGCGACGTTGGCCGCTGCGATCTGGGGCGTCTTCGAGAACTTGCGCTGCAGCCACTCCACCGTCGCCTGGCGTTCGCGCCCGAACATCCACAGCATCAGGCCCAACGCCCACATGTTGCGGCAGCGGTGCGCGTCCCGGGTGCCCAGGTCGAACGGCTTCACGGCCTCTTCGGTGAGGCGCGAGATATCGACCTTCAGCAGGCGGTACGACCCGAGCGAGCCGTCTTCGAGCGGGTTCGCGGCGTAGCCCGCCTTGGCGAGGTTGCGCTCGGTGAAGGCGGCGCTGTCGACGACGAGGGTGCCGTCCGAGCGCAGGTCCCCGAGGTTCATCACGAGGGCGGCCGGGTTCATGGCCACCAGCGCGTCGAGCTGGTCGCCGGCCGTGAGCACGTCGGTCGAGCCGAACTGGATCTGGAACGCGGACACGCCGAACGTCGTGCCGGGTGGGGCGCGAATCTCGGCCGGGTAGTCCGGGAACGTCGAGAGATCGTTGCCGGCGAGCGCGGTCTCGATGGTGAACTGGGAGCCCGTCACCTGCATGCCGTCGCCGGAATCGCCGGCGAACCGGATCACGGCGTGCTCCCGCTCTTCCCGTGAGACCGCGCGCGCGGGCGGGGACGCAGTAGCCATCGACGACCGTATCATACGTCGAAGCCAGCGGTGCAGCCAGCACCGGTTGTCGCGCCCCAGCGCGGCCCGTAGGTTAGCGCTGGGACCCCGTCTCCCGGAGGTGTGGTCGCATGCTCCGCTTCGCGAAGTTCCTGTCGCCGACCCTTGCGTTCGCCGTCGCTGTGTCCGTCGCGCCCCATGCCGTCTTCGCCCAGAACGTCCCCAAGCGCCCTGACCTCGGCGGGGCGGACACGAATTCGGCGCAGGCCTACTACAGCTTCGGCATGCGGATCGCGCAGACCGACCCCCGGCACGCCGCCGACGCCTTCTACTGGGCGGCACAGCTCAATCCGACGTGGGCGCAACCGCTGTACGCCCGTCGCATTGCTCTCCTCCTCGCTACCGATGGTCCCTTTCTCACGAGCTACCTGGAAGGCGACCGCGGCGTCCATCGCTCCAAACGGGGAGCATTCATCGACTCCCTCGAGCTGCGGGCGCGCATGCTGGATCCGTTTGTCATCCGGGATCTCGATGAAGAGCTGTTGCGCGGCTACATCATGGCCGCATTCCAGATGTCGCAGAGCGGTGCCGACCGGGTGACCGGGTCGGCGGCGTCAGAGTTCTCCTTCTACCTCGACTCGTACTGGAAGACGGAGGCGCCCCCGTACATGCGCGCCGTGCTGGCAGCGAGCGAGCGGCGCTTCCCCGAAGCGCTGCGGTACTACCGAGAGGCGTTGTCGCAAAACAAACAGGAGGCCGCGGAGATTCATCTGGCTCGCGGCCAGATCTTCTACCTCCTCGGGAACAACGACAGTGCCCGAGTCGAGATGCAACTCGGACTCGATACCCTGCGTGGGCGGGACACCAGGGACTTCGTGTACCTCTACGAATCCAAAGGGGTGCTCGAGCACAGCATCGGGCTGATCGCCGAGCGACAGGGGTTGCTCGACCAGGCGCGCGAGGCCTATGCACGGGCGCTGCAGGAAGACTTGAGCTACTACCCCGCCCACCTGCACCTCAGCGTTCTGGCCATGACCGATGGCGACACGACGACCGCCCTCAACGAGATGGATCTCGCGGCACAGATCCGGGACGACGACCCGTGGGTGCAGACGGCCTACGCGTCGCTGCTCGCCCAGCTCGGACACATTGACGAGGCCGACCAGCACCTGAAGCACGTCGTCGCCCTGGCGCCCTTCTACGCCGCTCCGTACTACGCGCTCGGCCGCGTGGCCGAGATGGCGAAGAAACCGGCCGACGCGGCGCAGCACTATCACGCGTTCCTCGCTCACGCCGCCGCGCAGGATGCCCGCGTCGCCGATGCCCGCAGCCGACTCGCCACACTGGAGGCAGGCGCTCAGCCGCACCAATGAGGCTCGGCTTGGCGCTGACCGTCACCGCGGCCGCCGCGGCGTGCTCCCCCTCCCGCGATTGGCCGGTCACGGGCGGCGACCCGGGGAACACGCGCTATTCGCCGCTCGATCAGATCAACCGCGACAACGTTGCGCGGCTGCGCGTGGCGTGGACGTACCACACCGCCGACGCGCCCCCCAACGGCCCGTCCGAGATCCAGGCAACGCCAATCGTGGTAGGCGGCGTGCTGTACACCACGACGCCAGCGCTCGCCGTCATCGCGCTGCGCGCCGATCGCGGGACGCTGGTCTGGCGCTTCGACCCATTCGCGCATCGTCCGCGCGTAGCGCACGTCAACCGCGGCGTCGTCTATTGGGCGGATGGTGGCGACCATCGCATTTTTTTCACCGCCGGGCGACGCCTGTACGCGCTCAATGCGCGCACCGGTCAACCGATTCCCACCTTCGGTGACTCGGGCTCCGTCGACCTCGGTGCGGGGCTGGGGCGTGACGTGACCAACGCGTATCTCGTCGCGACCAGTCCCGGTGTGATTTACAAGGATCTCCTGATCCAGGGCACGCGCGTAGGAGAGGAGGAGGGCTCCGCGCCGGGAGACGTGCGAGCGTACGACGTCCGGAGCGGCAGGATCCGCTGGACGTTCCACACGATTCCGCACCCGGGCGAGCCCGGATACGGCACCTGGCCACGCGACGCCTGGCGCACGGCGGGCGGCGCGAACTCGTGGGCCGGCATGTCGGTGGATGTGCAGCGCGGACTGGTCTATATCCCGACCGGCTCGGCCACGCCCGATTTTTACGGCGGGGCCCGCAGCGGTGCCAATCTGTTCGCCAATTCGCTGTTGGCGCTCGACGCGGCGACCGGCACATGGCGCTGGCACTTCCAGACGGTGCACCACGACCTGTGGGACCGCGATCTCCCGGCCGCGCCGAACCTCGTCACGGTCACGCGCAAGGGCAAGCGCGTCAGCGCCGTCGCGCAGATCGCGAAGAGCGGGTTCCTGTTTCTGTTCGACCGGACGAATGGTGTGCCGCTCTTCCCGGTCGAAGAGCTCCCGGTCCCGCCATCCGACCTGCGCGGCGAGCACGCATGGCCGACGCAGCCGGTGCCACTCCAGCCTGCGCCGTTCGCGCGGCAGAGCGTCGACGAGACGACGCTCACCACCCTCTCACCCCAAGCACACGCGGCCGCGGTGGACCGCTATCGTTCGCTGCGCCACGGCTCGCTGTTCACGCCCCCCAGCCGTGCAGGAACGATCGTCTTCCCCGGGTTCGATGGGGGCGGTGAATGGGGCGGTGCCGCGGTCGACACGGCGACGGGCGTGCTGTACGTCAACGCCAGCGATGTCCCCTGGATCGCCGCGATGCGCCCTGTCGCGACGGTGTCGCAGACCGTCGCGCGGGCGCGCACGGGGCCCACGGTCTATACCGCCGCCTGTGCCGGCTGCCATGGGGCGGATCGGAGCGGTCGCGAGCGCGCCCCCTCGCTCGTGAACGTCGGCGCGCGCCTCTCGGCGGATCAGATCGGGCAGGTGCTGGCATTCGGTCGCGGGTTCATGCCCTCGTTCGGCCGGTTGTCGGCGGAGCAGCGCTGTCTCGTGACCGCGTACCTGCTCGGCACCGCTCCGGCAGCGTCAGGAAGCTGCACGGCGACCGCGGCGCCATCCGCTGCCGTGCTCCAGTCGCCCTATGAGTTCGTCGGATACGAACGCTGGAGAGACTCGAGCGGCTATCCGGCGGTGAAGCCGCCTTGGGGAACGTTGAGCGCGATCGACCTCAACAGCGGCGCTTATCGCTGGAGAATTCCCCTGGGCGAGCACCCCGACTTCGGCACCTCCAGCCAACAGACCGGGACGGAACAGTATGGCGGGCCGATCGTGACGGCGGGGGGATTGGTGTTCATCGCCGCGACGATGGATGCGAAGTTTCGCGCCTTCGATAAGGCCACCGGTCGCTTGCTCTGGGAGACCACGCTCCCGGCCGCCGGCTTCGCCACGCCCAGCACCTTCTCCATCCACGGAAAGCAATTCGTCGTGATCGCCGCCGGTGGCGGCAAGCTGGGGACGAAGTCGAGCGATACGTATGTCGCCTATGCGCTGCCGTGAGGCCGCCGGGTCAGGAATCGGTAAGGGCGGTCACCGTTCGATGGCGCGCCGTGCCCGGATGGCGTAACTGAGGAGCATGAAAACCTCTCTACTGGTCGTTGCTGGTGGGCTGGTCGTGTCCGGTACGTTGTGCGGCCAGGCCGGCCATTTCCCGCCGGATTCCCTCATCAATGTGAAGGTGATTCCCCGCACCACGCCCGTCATTCAGGTCATCGGGATGATGCGTAACATCACCTCCGCCCTCGGCGTGCGCTGTCCGTTCT
>DASTHG010000013.1:0-11798 GCA_035718325.1 Gemmatimonadales bacterium
CCTCGATCGCCACGATGCCCGCGAGCAGGCGTGTGAGGCCGGCGCGGTGGCTTTCGAGATGCTCGAGATCGAAGCTCCCGTACGAGATGGCAACGCTGGGAATCCCGGCGGCGAGCCCCTCCATCGCCGCGGCTACGGTCCCCGAATACAGCACGTCCTCACCCATGTTAGGCCCGTGGTTCACACCCGAAAACACAAAGTCGGGTTTCTCCGGCATCAGGGCGTCGAGGGCGAGCAAGACGCAGTCGGTGGGCGTGCCGTCCACCTGATAGGCGCCGTCGGCGCGGCGCGTCGCCCGAATCGGGCGGTGTAGCGTGAGGGAGTGCGACGTGGCGCTCTGCTCCCGATCGGGTGCCACGACCGTCACGTGCCCCAGATCCCCCGCCGCTTCCCCGAGCAGGGACAGGCCGCGGGCCAGAATACCGTCGTCGTTGCTGATCAGGATGTTCATGAGCTCCCGAGCAAATAGCGCGCGAATACCCGGGCCACCCGCCACCCATCGGCGATGCTCCTGAAGTGGCTCGGCTGGCCGTCATAGATAGTCGGGATCGTCACGGAACGCACCCCGTGGCCGGCCCGCAGCGCCGCCAGCAAGAATGCAGCCTCGTATTCGTAGCGGGCGTAGCGGCCGATCCGGGGGGCGACCTCCGCCGCCAGACGGCTGGTGAACGCCCGCAGGCCCGTCTGGGCATCCGGAATCGGTGCCCGCGCGATCCGGCTGGCGATCGTCGCCGACAACCAGTTGGTGACGCGCCGCGGGATGGGCATCGTCCCGCCGCGCTCGCGGGCGCCGAGCACCAGGTCAACCCCGGCTTCAGCAAGTGGGGCGAGCACCAGGGGGAGGGCTTCTGGAGGGTGTTGGCCGTCGGCGTCGAGCGTCAGGATCGTCGCGGCACCATCCGCCAGAGCGCGGGCAATGCCGGTCGCGAGTGCGGCTCCCTTCCCTGCGTTGCGCTCATGCCGAATCACGAAGCCACCGGCGCGAGCGGCGACGGCGCCCGTCTCGTCCGTGGATCCGTCGTCGACCACGACCAGCCGCGCGTCGGGCACGATCGCCCGCACCCGGCCGATCACCATGCCGAGGGTGGCTGCCGCCTGAAACGCCGGGATGACGACGACTACGCGCGTGGCGGAGCGGCTCCGTCGAGCAGCGCGAGCACCGCCTTCAGCTCGGTGCGGAGATCCTTGATCGTCTCGGAGGCGAGGGCCCGCCGCGCTTCGGGCTTGAGCTCTCCCGAGCGGCGGTACTGCTCGATCTTCGTACGGGCGCCCTCGATCGTGTACTTCTCGGTGTACAGCAGGTGCTTCACCAGCATGATCAGCTCGATCTCGCGCCGCTGATACACGCGGTTCCCTGACCGGTTCTTGGCCGGATTGAGAAAGCGGAACTGGCTCTCCCAATAGCGCAGCACGTGCGGCTTCAGATCGGTGAGTTGGCACACTTCACCGATCGAGAAGAACTCCTGCACGGGATGCGGAACGCTCATCGCCACTGCTCCGGCTTGGGGGCCCGCTCCATCAGGTCGGCGATCGCCTGGCGCGGCGACTTGCCGTCGAACACGATGGCACTCACCTCGCTGGCGATCGGCAGCTCGACGCCGTGCCGCTGGCCCAGCAGCACCGCCGTGCGCGCCGTCGTGACGCCCTCGGCGACCGTCTTCCGGCTCGACAGGATATCCTCCAAACGCCGCCCCTGCCCGAGCTCGACGCCGAGCGTGCGGTTGCGCGACAGCGCGCCGGTGGCAGTCAGCACCAGGTCGCCGAGCCCCGTGAGACCGGCGAAGGTGAGCGGATCGGCCCCCAGCGCCTGGCCCAGGCGTGTCAACTCGGCGAGGCCGCGGGTGATCAGGGCCGCGCGGGGGTTATGCCCCAGGCCCAGTCCTTCGACGATCCCGGCCGCGACCGCGATGACATTCTTCAGCGCCCCCCCGAGCTCCACCCCGACGACGTCGGTATGGGAGTACACTCGAAACGTCGCCGTCGCAAATACCTGCTGGACCTGCTGCGCCACGTCATGATCCGCGGCCGCCGCGACGACCGCCGTCGGCTGGCGCTCGTACACCTCGCGCGCGAACGACGGGCCCGACAACACGGCGACCGGAACCCCGCGCCCGAAGACTTCCTGCAGCACGCAGGAAAGCCGCTCCTGGTGCTCCGGCTCCAGCCCCTTGGACACGCTGACGACGAGGGGACGTTGGCGCACCGCGGCGGCCGCCTCGGTCATGATGGCCCGCACGACGTGCGACGGCGTGGCGCACACGACGACGGCGGCGTCGCGCACCGCCTCGGCAACGTCTCCCGTGGCGCACACGGTCGGCGCGAGCGGGGCGTCGGCGAGGAAGATCGCGTTCAAATGGTCGCGGTTGATCCCGGCCACGACCTCGGGCTCCCGGGCCCAGATGGTGACGGCCGCTCCCTTTCGGGCGAGCAGGTCGGCGAGGGTGGTGCCCCACGCCCCTGCTCCGACGACGGCGACCCGCGGGCCGCTCGGGCTCACGACAATCCCCGCCGTGTGTGGAACCGGTTCTCCGTCCCCGCGAACAGGCGCTGCACGTTGGCGCGGTGCGAGTAGACGATCAGCGCGGCCAGCGCGATACTGGCCCAGAACGCCGCATCCGCGCCGGGCGCCGTGAGCTTCACCCACACCGGGAAGGAGGCTGCGGCGACGAGGGAAGAAAGCGAGACGTAACCGGTGAGCCAGAGACTGCCGCCCCACACCGGCACCGCGATCAGCACCGCGACGGGCGCCAGGGCGAGGAACACGCCGAGCGCCGTCGCGACCCCCTTGCCGCCCTTGAAGCGCATGTAGGGCGAGAAGACGTGTCCCAGCACCGCTGCGATCCCCAGCCCGACCGCGAGCCACGGTCCTCCCCCCGCCCAGCGCCCGAACAGCGCCACCGGGATCGCCCCTTTGGCGATGTCGATCACGGCGACGGGAATCGCCCAGCGCCACCCCAGCACGCGATAGACGTTCGTCGCGCCGAGATTCTTGCTGCCGTGATCGCGCAGATCGATGCCGCGCGCCAGGCGGCCGGCGAGATAGGCGGTCGGCGTGGCGCCCAGGAGGTAGGAAGCAGCCACCCAGAGCGCGATCGTCATCGCCGCTCCCGCCGCTTGCGGCTGAACTTCACATTGAGGGGGGCGCCGGTGAAGGCCCACGCTTCGCGGAAGCCGTTCACGAGGTAGCGGGCATATGACTCCGGGATCGCTTCCGGATGGCTCGTCACGATCGCGAAACGCGGCGGAGCGGTGCCGATCTGGGACCCATACAGCAGGCGAACCGCCGCCCCCACCGGTTGCGGTGGCTGTTGCCGGTTCACCAACGCCTCGAGCACGCGATTGACTTCCGCCGTAGGGACGCGCTTGTCGCGTTCCAACGCGACCGTCACGATCAGGTCGAGCAGCTTGCTGACGCGCTGTCCGTTCTTGGCCGACACGTAGAGAAACGGAATGAATTTGAGAAACGGGGCCTTGTGGGCGAGTTCCTTCTCGCCGCGCACGGCGGTGTTGGCGTCCTTCTCTTCGATCAGGTCCCACTTGTTCACCGCAACGATCACGCCGGCGCCGCGCTCCCAGGCATCGCCGATGATGCGCAGATCCTGGGCATGCAGCCCGTCCGACGCGTCGACGACCAGGACGCAGACGTCGGCGCGCTCGATCGCCCGCGCGGTGCGCAGCGTGGAGTAGAACTCGAGGTCGTCTTGAACCTTGCTGCGCTTGCGCAACCCGGCGGTATCGATGAACACGAGCTGCCGTCCCTCGTGCTCGATGATCGCGTCCACCGCGTCGCGTGTCGTCCCCGGCTCGTCGTCCACGACCATGCGCTCGCGTCCCAGAAGCCGGTTCACGAGGCTCGACTTCCCCACGTTGGGGCGTCCCACGATGGCGACGTGCACCGCCGCCTCATCGACCACGCCGCCGCCGGCGGGCAGCAGCTCCACGACGCGATCGAGCAAGTCGCCGCTGCTCTTCCCCACCGCTGCCGACACGGGGAACGGATCGCCGACGCCGAGCTCGTAAAAGGCGAGGTGGCGCTGGTCGTTGGGCAGCTGATCCGCCTTGTTGGCCACGAGCAGCACCGGGCGACGAACCGTGCGCAGATACTGGGCGATCTCGAGATCGGCCGGATGCACGCCCGCCTCGACATCGACCACGAACAGCAGCACGTCACTTTCGGCGACCGCCGCCTCGACTTGGGTGCGAACGGCGCGGTTCAGCGCGTCCAGCGCTCCGGGGACAAGCCCCCCCGTATCCACGAGCCAGAAACGGCGGCCGTTCCATTCGGCGGCCGCGAAGTTGCGATCGCGCGTCACGCCGGGCCGTGCGTCCACGATCGCCTCGCGCCGGCCGATCAGGCGGTTGAAGAGCGTCGATTTCCCCACGTTGGGGCGGCCGATGATCGCGACGGTAGGGGCGCCGGATCTCATCGCCCCTCCTCCCCTAATGCAGAACGACGAATGCGAAATGCAGAGTTGCCGCTCGGGCTCTCCTGCCGCAAGCGGGTGTCATCAGCAATTCTGCATTCATCATTTTGCATTCCGCCTTCGGCTAGCGCGTCCGCAAAGTCATACGAGAACCGAATCTCCATCGGCACGCGCTTGGCCAGTTCGTGCGCATCCAGGTCGTCCGTGAAGAGCAGGTCGTCGTTCACCGCCTCAGCCGGAAGCAGAGCCAGGTCGAGATCATGGCGATCGACGAGGGCGCGGTGAAATGCAGCACCTGGCAGAAGCCCCGCCGTCGTCACCGACGACCCGAACAGATCGTTGTCGAGCGCGAGGACCTCGAAGCGGGCGCCGGTCTCGGCGGCGAGATCGGTGAGCACCTGCGGCATCAGCCGCCCCATTGCTGTCCCGGTTGCGACCGCGATCCGCTTCCCTGCCCATTCGCCGTAGCGCCCGGCCGCGGCGGCGATGCGCGTCTGCAGATAGCGCACCGCGCCGACGCCGTTTTCGCGCTGCTCGAAATCGCCGTACCAGGCCGCCTCCGGCAACGGCACGCCGGCCTGGAGATAGAGGTCGTCGGCGCCGTACACCCACGGCTGGCGGCGCTCCGTCATGGCGCGCGTGGCCCACCGCTCGACCACAGCGAGCGCCGCCCGGCACTGATCGCGGGTCGGCTCGGCCACGAGGTGATGCTTGCTGAATTCGGTGAGCGCGACCGGTACGACGGAGACCGACAGCACTGCGTCTCCCAGGCCGTAGAGGTCGCTCAGGGTGCGTTCCAGCTGCTGCCCATCATTCACGCCGGGAATCAATACGACCTGCGTATGGAACCGGATCCCCTGCTCGGCGAAGCGGCCGAGCTGCGGCACGATCTCGGGTGCCTCGGGGTTGCGCAACAGCCAGCGGCGCACGACGGGATCGGTGGCGTGCACGGAGACGTACAGCGGCGACAACCGGTACTCGGCGATCCGCGCCTCGTCCTTCGGCTTCAGATTGGTGAGCGTCGCGAAGTTGCCGTAGCGGAACGACAGCCGGTAATCGTCGTCGCGAATGTAGAGATTGGCGCGCAGCCCTGTCGGGTTGCCGTCAACAAAGCAGAAGTCGCAGTGGTTGGCACAGCGCCGAATGCGCGGCGGTTCCAAGGTGACGCCCATCGGCATCCCCTCGGGACGCTCGATGTCGCACTCCAGCTCCTCCCCCGACGGCAGCCGCGCCCGCAGCAGGAACGCGTCGTCCGCCGTCAGGAACTCCCAATCGAGGAAATCCTCGAGCGGCCGGGCATTCACGCTCACGAGCTCGGCCCCGCGGACCAGCCCCAGATGGGCCCCGATCGAATCCGGCGCTACTGACGCGACACGCAATACCACGGTTACTCACAGTTAAAGCGTTTTCTCACGCCAGCGTCGCAAACTCAACGCGGGCAGAAACTTGAGTAACCGGTAATATCGCCTAGGCGGCGCGGTAGCGCCAGCCGACGGCTCCCTTGGCGGCGGCGTGCGCCTGGAACTGTTGGCTCCCCCCCGCCGGCACCGCAGGGATGTCGACTCCCTGGGTGGCGAGCACGGTCCCCTTGGCGTCGAGGAAATCGACCGTCAAGTGCATCGTCTTGGCTGCGGCGCTGCCGGCGTTCGTCGCGACGCCGGTGAGGGTGATCCCGCTCGAATCGGGGACCATGCTGGCAATGGTGATGTCGACCGACAACGAGTCGGAAGCCACCGTGTATTTGCGCGCCGAGTCCGTCTGGCCGCGCAGGTCCCAGGCCTGCCCCATGAGATGCAGTGCCATCCTGTTCATCGGGTCGAGCACGACCAGACGCTGCAGCGTGGCCACGGCGTTAGTCCCGTCCTTGGTTTCGACGTAGGCACTGCCCAACTCCGACAGGGCGTTGCGGTGATATGGATTGCGCTCGAGGGCCAGGGCGTAGGCCTTGATCCCCGGCGCCCACAGCCGTGAGGACACGAGGCGCTGGCCCAGGTCATACAGATCGCTCGCCGAGAGATCGCCGGCATGGGCGAACAACCCGTCGAATACGGTGATGGCTTCGGAGCGCCGGCCGGCCTGCACGTAGATCGAGGCGAGGGACCCCGCGGCCTCGGCATTGGAGGGATAGGCGGCTACCAGCTCCTGGTAGGACGCAATGGCCGGCTGGAACACTACCTGGGCGGCAGTGCTGTCCGTCGCCGCCTGCGGCTGCGTGGCGTCACGGACCGCCCGATCGCGACTCACAGCGTCGGCTCGCGCGGCGGAATCGTGGCTGAACGACTGTTGGTCGGTGGGCGAGAGCCGTGCGCCGCGCGCACGGCGTGAGGCGGATGACGCCTGCATGCGGGCCAGTACCGAGGAATCGGACGCGAGATAGGGCGCCAGCGAGTCGCGGCTGTAGCGGGTGTGCTGCCACTTCTGAACTGCCGGATCCGACTGGACCGCGCGCATGGACATTCGCGCGACGGTCAACAGTGCATCACGGCGCGCCTCGCTATAGGCCGTATCTCCAGCTGCGATCTGCGCCGCACGCCGCAGGACGGCGCTCGCGGAATCGAGCTGGTTGGAGTCGATGTAGAGCAGGCCCAGCTGGAACAACGCCTTGACTTGCGTTGAATCAGCGGCGTACGCCCGTCGCAGCAGGATCGCGCCCGAATCCTTGTTCCCCGCCTGCCACAGCGTGAGACCCTGGTTGAGCGTCGCCTGGGCGAGGGGGGCGGTGTAGCTGGCGATATCCGCCTTGCATTGCGGGGCGAGGGCGGCCGCCCGTGCGAATGCCGTATCCGCACCAACCGCGTCCCCCTGCTCGACGTAATAGCGGCCGAGATAGTACCAGGCGGCGGGGTTCTTGTCCTGCTTGTCGTCGCGGATCGTTCGGACGAGAACATCCTGGGCCTGCCCGAGCAGGTGATCGCGCATCTGGGGCTGCTGCACGGCGTGCTGCAGGTCGACGATGGCGCTGTTGAGCCGGAAGAACCCCGGCTTGATGTCGCACGGCGGCTTGGGCTCGACCCAGGCCTTGGCCTGTGCCCCGAGGCCGGCGGCGCGCAGGGCCAGCAGTCCGATGGTGACGGCGGCGGAACGCATCGGGAGTCTCCGAAAGGCGGGTTGGGTCGAATATCAACGCGGAACGCCCCCGCCTGCAAGCCAACGTTCAGCCTCACCCAGCGCGCCGAACAGCTGATCGAATGAATCGACCACGAACAGCACGTCCTGCAGGTGGTCAATTTCGAACGGCTGCGCCAACACCGCCGGGAGCGTAAACGGACGGCGGTCGCACTTCGGACCCAGCGCGTTGGCGGCGTCGCCGTGCGACGAAATCAAACCGCTGCCGTACACTTTCACGTCGCCGTGCTCGCGGATCAGCCCGAATTCAACGGTGAACCAGAACAGCCGCGCGAGTCCGGTGACGTGCTCCTCCGTCTCCGCGGCCGCCGACAGGGCCCCGAATCGCTGCAGGAAATCCGCGAAAACGGGGTCGGCGTGCAAGGGGACGTGCCCGAAGACGTCGTGGAAAATGTCCGGCTCGGGCAGGTAGTCGAGCTGCTCGCGGGTGCGCACGATGAGCGTCGTGGGGAAGCGGCGCTGCGAGAGACAGGCGAAGAACTCCCGCGCCGGCAGGAACCCCGTGACCCCGACCGCGGCCCATCCGGTGCGCGGCGTGAGCCGCCGGTTGACCTCGGCAAGATCGGGAACCCGGTCGGGACGGAGGCCGATCCGCTCCGCCCCCTCGAGAAACACGCGGCTCCCGGTCGCCGCCAGCGTGCGCATGCGGCGCTCGTACAGGATCGCCCACACCGCGTGCTGCTCCAGCGAATAGGTGGACCAGTCCTGCTCGATGAAATACGACGCCTGCACACCGACCGGAGTCTGTACCATATGACCTCCCTTCCAGGTTAAAAAAAACGGCCCGTGTCGCCACGGACCGTCGGATCGCTTGGGGTGCTGCCGCTGCCTCACCTGCCTGTATGCCCCCAGCGCCGGCCCGTGGTGCGGGTCGGACGATAGGAGTAGTCGTACCAGGCTCTCGGCATCATACAGAGCGGGCGATGGGATTCGAACCCACGACGTCCAGCTTGGGAAGCTGGCATTCTACCCCTGAATTACGCCCGCGAGACTCCTCGAAACAAAATGGGCAGCCCGCCCCCCAGCGTCAACGCCGGGGGGCGAGCTCGCCGCTCACCCCTTCTTGTAGCGCCAGGCGATGATCCCCGCCCCGCTGACCTGCACCGAGAACGCATGCGTGCCATTGCCATCGATCGCGGGAACGTCGGCGCTCGCAGTGGTCACCACCGTCCCGGTCTTGTTCACGAATTCGAACACGAGCTTCAGCGGGACATTCGCTTTCGCGTGGTAGTTCGTGACGATGCCGCTGATCGTCGCACCCTGGTCGGTCGGCCCGAAGCTGCCCACGCTCACGTCGACGGGCAGCAGCGAATCGGAAATCGTCACGTAGAATAGCGCGCTATCGCCTTGCTTCTTGAGCTGCCACGCCTGGGCGAGCATCCGTACCGCATTGCGGTTCATCGGGTCGACCGCGACGAGACGCTGCGCCACGGGCAGCATCTTGTCCGCCTGATGCATCGCGAAATAGCTGCTCGTCAGGTTGAACAACCCATCGCGGTTCAGCGGTTCGCGCGTCAGCCCCGCCTCGAACGCCTGGGCGGCGAGTTGATAGTTGGTGACGGCGGCCGAATCGCGCCGCGCGATCGAGTCGGCGCCCTCGCGATCGCACTTCTGCCTGCGCTGCAGGATGGTCTGCCCCGCCGCGCGCGGTTTTTGCCGGCAGGCGGCACTGATCCTCGCGGAGTCGGGAAGCGGCGGTGCCGCGTTGTAGATCGAGACGCCGGCGTTGAAGAGGCTCGCCGGCTCTGCCGAATCGGCGTCCTGAATGATCAGCCGGTACATCGCCATCGCCGAGTCCTTGTGCCCTCCCATCGCCAGCACGTCCGCGAGCCGCGCCCGCGCTTGCGCATCGTTCGGCACCGCCTTGAGGTAGTCGGTGTACGCGGCCGCGGCGGAGTCGTAGTGCTGCGCCCCGAAGAACGCGTTGCCGAGGTTGAACATCGCGTCCTTCCGTTCCTTCTCGAACCGCGGATCGCTGGCTGCCTGGATACCGATCCGGAAGTACTTCGCCGCCGAGTCGTAGCGCGTGTTGACCGCAGCTTCGTAGCGCGCCGTGGCGACCGAATCCGGCAAACCGGGGTTCAGTTTCTTGAAGGTCGACTCGGGCAGATAGCTCGCGGGCGGCATGTTGAAGAACACCGTGGCCAGCGTGGTGAAGCCCTGGGGCTCCCCACTGTACACGCGCCCGGCGGCGCGCAGCGCCGTCACCGCGGAATCGTAGTTTTGCGCATTCCATGCGGCGAGGCCCTGGTTGAAGATCGGCACCCAGAGGGAATTGCGCCGATAGAAGTTGATGTCTTCGTGGCAAGCCGGGGCCAGTTCTTCGGCCTTGCGGAAGGCGGAGTCGGCGCCCGCGGCGTCGCTGCGCATCGCGTAATAGCGCCCCAGGTAGTACCAGGCCGCGGGATTCTTGTCCTGACCCCCCGTGGTGACCGCCTGGGTCAGCGTGCGCTGAGCGTCCTTCAGGGCAGCTTCGCGATTCAGAGGCTTCTCGGTGGCATTCTTCAGGTAGAGCAGCCCGCTGTTGACGAGGAACTGATTCGCCCCTTTGACCTCGCACTTGGGCGGCAACCAGATATTCGGACCCTGCGCCGTCAGTGCGGGCGCGAACGACACTGTCGAGAGCACCGAGAGGATGAGCCGCTTCTGCATGACGATCACTCCTTGGAGTTCGCGATCAATTCTTCGGCGCCACGTTGCGCCGCCCGCGCCACCTCGAGTGGCGTCCGACCCAACTGCCGCGCCGCCGCCACTACGTCATCGTATTCCGGTTTGACTCGGGGCAGGCCGCCATCGGGCCCCTCCAGCACCTTCACCCGCACCTGCACATCGCCCGCCAGTGGCACCGTGACATGGCGCCGCTGCAGCGTCACCCGCTCCACGCGGCTGCGCCGCACCCCCGCCGTCGTGCTGTGCTGAAACAGCGCCGCGGTCACCGCCGGCGCCGCCGTCTCGCCGACCACCACCTCGCAACGAAACCCGGTTCGCCCCTTCTTCATCTGCACGGCCCAGGTTTGCACGTCGAGGGCGCCGGCGGCGAACAGCGCCTGCCGCAATGGCTCGACGTATTCCGGGCTCAAGTCATCGACGTCGGTCGCGAGCACGACCACCTCGCCTGCTTCCGCCGCCGCTTCTCCCACCAGAATGCGCAGCGCATTCGGGTAGGCTCGCGGATCGCGATGCCCTGCCCCCCACCCACTCGCCATTTGCCGCCACCCCGCGGGCGGAGCTCCCGACGACAGTACGCGCAGCAGCACCGCTCCCGTCGGCGTCGTGGCTTCACCTTCCACGGGACCGTTCGTCGCCACTTCGATCCCCTCGAGCAGCAGCGCCGTTGCCGGTGCCGGTACCGGCAGGCGTCCATGCGCCGCCTCCACCCACCCTGACCCGAGCGCAACCGGCCGGTGATAAATGGCGTCCACGCCGAGTCGCTCGAACCCTTCGATCGCCCCGACGATGTCGAGCACGGCGTCGACGGCCCCGACCTCGTGCAAGTGCACCCGTTCGGGCGTCGTGTCGTGTACACGCCCTTCGGCTTCGCCGACGAGGCGAAACGCCCGCACGGCCCGCTCACGCGTCCACGCTGAAACCGGTGCCGCTTCGACGAGCCGGATCAGCTCACCGACATGGCGGCCGTGCGGCTCGTCCGGAATCGCGAATTCCACCTGCTTGCAGGTAACCCCAGCGCGTCGGGCGTCGCGAATCGAAACCTCGACCCCACGTAGCCCGAGTCGCTCGGGCAACTCCACGAGCCATGATTCCGGTACCCCGAGCGACAGCAGGGCGCCGAGCGTCATGTCGCCGCTGATGCCGGCGAAGGGATCGATTACGGCGATGGGCATGGCTCGAAGTCCGCAAATATAAACAGCTTAGGTGCGATACAGCCACCCGGCGCCGGTATTGAAGAGAACCACCGTTTCCTGCGGCTGAATCGTCCCCGCTGCCAGAAGCCCGCGCGCTGCTGCGAGGGTTGCCCCTCCCTCCGGAGCGGCATCGATCCCCGCATCCACCTGCAGCTCGCGAGCGCCGTCGATGAGGGCCTCGTCGGATACCGCGATCGCCCCGCCATGACTTTCCCGCAGGGCCGTGAGCATCAGCCGGTCGCCCAGCGGACCGGGAACGCGCAGACCCGCTGCCACCGTCGTCGGATCCGGCCAGGGGGTGCAGCGGTCCGCGCCCGTTTCGAACGCGCGAATCACCGGTGCGCATCCCGTCGCCTGCACCGAATAGAGCCGCGGCAACGCCCCA
>DASTHG010000014.1:0-4717 GCA_035718325.1 Gemmatimonadales bacterium
CACGCAAGCGGTGACGGCCTGGGAGCCGGTCCCCACGAGCCTCGTGACGGCCCAGCTCGACGCCGTGGCGGAGGATCTGTCCCCGCACGCGGTCAAGATCGGCATGCTCGGGACGGCGGCAGTGGTGGAGGCCGTCGCCGACGGCATCGCGCGCTGGCGGCTCCCCAACGTCGTGCTCGACCCCGTCATGGTGGCGACGTCGGGCGACCCGCTGCTCAAACCCGACGCGGCAAAGCTCCTGGTGCGGCAGCTCGTCCCGCTCGCAACGCTGGTGACCCCGAACCTCGACGAGGCGCGCATCTTGATCGAGCAGGACATCCGCACCCCCGAAGAGATGGAGCGCGCCGGACGTGCACTCGTGCATCAGGGCGCGCAGATCGTGCTGCTCAAGGGCGGCCACTTGAGCGACGACCAGCTGGTCGACGTGCTGGTGAGCGCCCGCGGGGTGCACCGCTTCACGCACCCGCGCATCGAGACGACTTCGACCCACGGCACCGGCTGCACGCTCTCGGCGGCGATCGCAGCCGGACTGGCCCTGGGACGGCCGCTCGCGTCCGCCGTGGAAGACGCCATAGACTTCGTGCTGCGCGCGCTGGCCGCCGCGCCCGGACTCGGCGCCGGGCACGGGCCGCTCAATCATTTCGTGCCCGCGCCGCCAAGGCCGCCAACCGAAGGCATGTAAGCAAAGGAGGGCTTCCCCTTGTCCGCTGGATTCTTCGACCAGGTCAACCGGCAATTCGATCGGGCGGCGGCGTTCACGAAACACGACCCGACGCTGCTCAATCAGATCAAGGTCTGTAACAGCCTTTATTACGTCAGCTTTCCCATCCGGCGCGACAACGCCACGATCGAGGTCATGCACGCGTGGCGCGCCGAGCACAGCCAGCACAAGCTCCCCACCAAGGGGGGCATCCGCTACAGCCCGGACGTGTCGGACGACGAAATCATGGCGCTCGCCGCCCTCATGACGTACAAGTGCGCGATCGTCGATGTCCCGTTCGGCGGCGCCAAGGGCGGCGTGAAGATCGACCGCCGCCAGTATTCGAGTGGCGAGCTGGAGCGGATCACGCGGCGGTTCACCTTCGAGCTGGTGCGCAAGAAGTTCATCGGACCCGGCATCGACGTCCCAGCTCCGGATTTCGGCACGGGACCCCAGGAGATGGCCTGGATCGCCGACACCTATGTCTCGTTGGCGGGCGGCGAGCTCGATGCGCTGGCCTGCGTCACCGCGAAGCCGCTGGCGCAGGGCGGCATCCGGGGCCGCACCGAAGCCACCGGTCGAGGCGTGTACTACGGCATCCGCGAAGCCTGCGACACGGCCGACCTCATGAAAGCCCTGGGAGCCAGTAGGGGGATCGCCGGCAAGCGCGTCGTCGTGCAGGGCCTGGGCAACGTGGGGTACCACGCCGCCAAGTTCCTGCAGGACGCCGGTGCGATCCTCGTGGGGTTGGCCGAGTACGAGGGCGCGATCGCGCGCACCGCAGGACTCGACATCGACCAGGTCATGGCCCACCGCAAGGAGAAGAAGACGATCCTGGGCTTCCCCGGTGCGACCGACCTGAAGCAGTCGGCCGACGCCTTGGAGCTGGACTGCGATATCCTCGTTCCCGCCGCGCTCGAGCGCGTCATCACGGGTGACAACGCCCCCCGCGTCAAGGCGAGGATCGTGGCCGAAGCCGCCAACGGACCGACCACCGTCGAGGCGGAGGACGTGCTGCGCACGCGGGGGTGCCTGATCCTCCCCGATCTGTGGCTCAACTCGGGCGGCGTGGTCGTGTCGTACTTCGAGTGGCTCAAGAATCTCTCCCACGTGCGGTTTGGCCGGATGGAAAAACGCTACGAAGAAGGGGCCGCGCGGCGGTTGCTGCAGGCAGTCCAGCAGTCCACCGGCAAGGAGTTCAGCGAGCAGCAGATCGGATTCTTCACGGAGGGAGCGGACGAAGAGGATCTGGTGAACTCCGGCCTCGAAGAGGCGACGGTCTCCTCCTATCAGCAGATTCGCGAGATCCAGCAGCGCCACGGCGCCGACAAGGTGAGCCTGCGTACCGCGGCCTTCATCAGCGCGATCGACAAGGTCTCACGCACCTACGAGGAGATGGGCATCTTTCCATGAGGCAGCTGCTGCTCGTCCGGCATGCGATCGCGGAGGACGCCGCCGCCTACGCGCGCACCCATCCCGACGATGCGGGACGGCCGCTCACCTCTGAAGGCAAGAAGAAAATGAAACGCGTGGCCGCGGCCGTCCGCACCCTCGTTCCCGAGATTCAGCTGTTGGCGACGAGTCCCTTCACGCGCGCCGTCGAGACGGCGGAGATTCTCGCCGCAGCCTACGAGGGGCTCGATGCCGTCGTGGTTCCGGTGCTCGCGCCCGCGCAGTCGGCGGACGACGTGACGCGCTGGCTCATCGGCAAGCGGCGCCACGACACCGTGGCGATCGTCGGACACGAGCCCGGCCTCGGCCGCGCCGCCAGCTGGCTCCTGGCGAAGAGCGAGCGATCATTCATCGAGATCAAGAAGGGTGCGGCCTTGCTGCTGTCCTTCCCCGATGCCGTGGACGCCGCGGCGGCCACGCTGCTGTGGTCGCTCACACCGGCACAGCTCCGGGGACTCGAGTGACGAATTTACCCGCGGACCTGCTGGGTCGTCCGGCCGCGCAGAGCGTGCGCATCGTCGCACTGGGGTATCTCGAGGACGCCACGCGCGCCTTCGAACGTACCGCCGACACGGAAGATGCCCTGGCGCTGCACGATTTCCGCGTCGCGCTGCGGCGGCTGCGCACGACGCTGCGGGCCTATCGCCCGCTGCTCGAAGACAGCGTCCACGGCAAGCCCCACAAACGCCTGGGCGAGATCGCGGACGCTACGAATCGAGTCCGCGATGCGGAGGTCGCCCTGGACTGGCTGCGCTCCCTCGCTCCGGGAATGACGCCGGGCGAACGGGTCGGCCTCCAATGGCTGATCGATCGGATCGACACGCGGCGCGCGAAGGACGTCGAGCGCTGCCTGGCCGATACGCGCAAGTCCTTCACCGCGGCGGCGCGCAAACTCCACAAGGGACTCGTCGTCTACCGCCAAACCGTTCAGACGGAGTCGTCGGTCCACGACGAGTCGTTCGCGGGGGCGCTGCACTCGGCGGCGCTCGAGCAGGCGCGCGAGCTGGACCAGCTGCTCGGAGAAATCCGGCACACGAAGGACGAGGCCGCCCATCGCGCGCGCATCGCCGCGAAGCGGCTGCGCTACGTCGTGGAGCCGGGGCGGAGCACCCTCGCCGGCGGCGACGAGCTGATTTCGCGCCTTAAGGCTATTCAGGACCTGTTGGGCGAGCTGCACGACCTGCAGGAGCTGGAGAAGGTCGTGCGTGCGGCGATCGGAACGGCGGCCGCCGAACGCGCCGAGCAGCTGCTCGACGCAACGCTGGCGGAGGCGTCTCCGGCCGGACCAGCACCGCGCCGGCGCGGCCGGCAGTCTGGGCTCGTTGTGATCGCGCAACGGATCCGAGCCCGCGAAGCGGACCTGTTCTCGACGCTGCGCAAGGACTGGTTGGGAAGCAAGCGGACTTGGGCAAGAGACGTGGAAGCCGTGATACCGGCCGCTGCCCCGGTGACCGCGGTGGTGCCCATTCCTGTGGCGTCACCAGAGGTGCGCCGCTGGGGGGGCGGGCGCGGACGGCGTCGCGTCTAGTCGGGAGCCGGCTTTTTCCGGGCGGGCGAGCGGGATCCGGGACGCTTCGGCCGCCGCACCGCGGCACGTTGCCCGCCGTTCCCGCCGTTGCGCCCCGCCAGCCGCACGATCGGAACGAACAGCCGGTGCGGCGCCTCGCCGATCTCGCGGGCCGACTCACGCGCCTGGCCCTGCAACACCACCTGGGCGCGCACGGCCGGATCCTCGGCGGCGCGGGCCACGCGCTGGTAGCTGCCGTCGGGGCGCTGCACGCGCGCCTTGACGTTGTCGGTGAGCAGGATCGGCAGGATCGTCTCCACGATGCGCGCTTTCAACCGCGGGTCTTCGATGGGGAACATCACCTCGATGCGACGGAAGAAATTGCGCTGCATCCAGTCGGCCGAGGCGAGGAAGATTTCGGGGTCGCCGCCGTTTTCGAAGTAGAAGATGCGGCTGTGCTCGAGGAAGCGATCCACAATGCTGGTTACCCGGATGGTCTCCGAGGCGCCCGGGAGTCCGGCGCGCAGCGCGCAGATGCCGCGGATCAGCAGCTCGATCTTCACCCCCGCTTGCGACGCGCGGTACAGCGCGTCGATCACCGCCGGCTCGACCAGGGCGTTCATTTTGACGAGGATGCGCCCCGTCCCGCCCGCTTCGGCATGGTTGCGCTCGCGCTCGATGAGCGCGATCACCCGATCGCGCAGGTCGACCGGCGCCACGCAGAGCTTGCGCCAGTTGCGCCGCTGCGAGTAGCCGGTGAGCAGGTTGAACATCGCGCTCACGTCTTCGCCGAAATCCGGATTCGCCGTGAACAAGGCGAGGTCGGTGTAGATGCGGGCGGTGGTCGGGTTGTAGTTGCCGGTGGAAAGGTGGACGTAGCGCCGGATGCCGTCTGGCTCGCGCCGCACGACGAGCGACGCCTTGCAGTGCGTCTTGAGTCCCACCACGCCGTACACGACGTGCACCCCCGCCTGCTCCAGCTCGCGTGCCCACACGATGTTGTTCTCTTCGTCGAAACGCGCTTTCAGCTCGACCAGGGCCGTCACCTGCTTGCCGTT
>DASTHG010000015.1:0-9271 GCA_035718325.1 Gemmatimonadales bacterium
CTTCAGCGTCGACGGCGTGCCGCACCGCGTCGTGTATTGGCCACTCGCTAATGCAAGCGGCTTCGACACGCTGGCCTTGGTGCACGGCGTGGAAGATTTGGCCGAGCAAGCGATCGCGCTGTTCGGCCGCGCCCCCTACCGTGACTACACGTTCCTGCTGCAGGACGGCGCCGGCGGATCGCTCGAGCACTGGAACTCGGTGACGATCGGGGCGACGAGCGCGCGGCTCGCCTCCGACCTTCCCGACGTCCTCGGCGAAGCGTCGCACGAGTACTTCCATACCTGGAACCTGATGCGCATCCATCCCGCGGGGTACGGCGGCGTCGATTATCGGCCGGCGCGGCGCTCGAACGGCCTGTGGTGGGGCGAGGGCATCACGATGTATTACGCCGATGCACTGTTGCGCCGCGCCGGGGTACCACGGCCTGACTCCACGCGCGCGGTGCACTTCGAAGGCTTGATCACCCGCTATCTGGCGAGCCCGGGGAATTCCCGGTTCTCCCCAGAGAGTGTCAGCGTCGTGACCTACGGCACTCCCCCCGGCGCGCTCGGCGACTACAGCGCGAGCGTCCACCTGCAGGGCGAGCTCATCGGGACGATGCTCGACCTGATCATCCGCGACGCGACAGCGGGCCGCCGCTCACTCGACGACGTGATGCGCATCATGCTGGCGCGCTACTCCGGGGAGCAGGGGTATACCACGCGCGACATCGAGGCGGCGGTCCACGAGGTGTGCGGCTGTCTCGTGCATCCGTTCTTCGATCGCTACGTGCGGGCGGGGAATCCGATCCCATTCGACCGGTATCTCGGGCTCGCGGGGTTGCGCACGGTCGTGACGTGGGGCCCGGGCATGGGGCGCGACGGTGCACCGTTGCCGGACTTGCGTGTATTCGCGTGGCTGCCGCCGGGAGATTCGGCGCTGCGGCTTCTGATCAGCAATCCGGCGAGCGTCTGGGGAGCAGCCGGCCTCCACAGCGGCGACCGCATAGCGCGCGTGAACGGCGCACCCCTCACCACGATGGATGCATTCCGAGCCATCTTCGGCCGTCTGAACATCGGCGATACGGTGACGGTCGAGGTCACGCGTCCCGGTGGGCCGCTGCGCGCCACGGTCGTCGTGCCCATCCAGCAGCGTCCCACCGTGCATCTTGAGCCGGTCGCGGGAGCGACCCCCCGCCAACTTTCGCTGCGAAAGGCCTGGCTGGCCTACTGACGACAGAGGCCGGTCGGATCCGGCTTGGCGTGATCGACCACGACCCGGTGGTCGAGGTTCGCCACATGGACGGCGACATCCTCCACGAAATTGCCCACTGTGGCCATGTGCGCGTAGTCGATGTACTCCGGCTCGTCGGTCACCTGGTGATAGTCGGAGTGCAGTCCCGTGGTGAAGAAGGTGATGGGGATGCCGTAGCGTGCGTACTCGTAGTGGTCGCTGCGGCAATAGATGTTCGACGGGTGGCCGTCAGCGTCCATCGCGTAGTCGAACGTCAAGTCGTAGTGGTCGGCCTTGTTGACCTGCTCGATCAGATCCCCCAGCTCCGTCGAGAGCCGGCGCGAGCCGACGAGTTGCAGATAGCCGGCCGATCCGTGCAGCGGCGTGCCGTCTTTGGTGCGGCCGGTCTCGTCCCCTGCGTCGCCGCGACCCACCATGTCCATGTTGAGCTGCGCGACGATCGAATCGCGCGGCACGGTGGGGTGATCGGTGAAGAAGCGCGAGCCGAGCAGCCCTTTCTCTTCGCCCGTGTGCCACACGAAGAGGATGGAGCGCCGCGGTTTCCGAGGCAGCGAAGCGATGCGCTCGGCGATCTCGAGCACCGTGACCGTGCCGGACCCGTCGTCGTCGGCGCCGTTCGAGATCGAATCGATCCGCGCGCTCCCTGGGTGCGCGGCGCGGTACGCCGCGAGCAGCGAGTCGACCTGCGCCTGCTGCGCCGGCGTCGCCTGCTTGGCGGCGTCGTCCGCCCCTTCCGGCCGGACGACGTGATTCCAGATGCGGATCGAATCGTGATCCAGGGCGCGGGGCGTCAACCCGATGTGGTCGTTGTGCGCGCCGATCGCGACATACTCGCCCTTCAACGTGGGATCGCTGCCCCGCACGATGCCCACCACGTTGCGGGCCGGGAACGGCGCCGCGGCGATGTCGTAGCGCACATCGATCGCTGCCGTCCCTCCCGCCGCGCCCACCGTCAGCGAATCGAGCGGCGCCGAGAACATTTTCGCCGCGGCCGCGCTCGAAACCAGCAAGGTGGGCGTCTGCGCCGGGGTCGGCGTCGTGTTGTCATCGAGGAACGTCTGGGGGCGGCGCAGCGCCGACAGGAAGAACGAGGGCACGCCGTCGAGCGCAACCAGTGCCACTGCCGCAGCACCGGGGATCCCCGGGCCACGCCGCAGGGTGCGCAGCGAGTTCGCCCCGCCCGCCGTGCGCAGCACCACGAGCTTGCCTTGCGCCTGGCCGGTGGCGATCAGGTGGACCGAATCTCCCAGCACACCGCCATACACGATCGGCAACGAGCCGAGCGACACCGACGCCCGGCTGAGCGAGAGGTAATCGGTGTAGGCAGCGAGGTTGGTGCCGTTGACGGTGAAGGACGACGTCGAGTCGAACGTCCGGGTCTTCAAGGGGAGCGTCTGAAAGTAGGTCCCGCTGTCTCCCGCCGGCTGCAGTCCCAGACGCCGCGCCTCCGCCGCGATATAGTCGGTGGCTTTGACGTTGCCGATCGTCCCCGTCTCGCGCCCCTGCATCGAGTCGTCGGCGTAGACGTAGAGCCGCGTCATCAGGTCGGCGGCCGTAATCGCCGCTGAAGTCGGGCGGGCCGGGAGCTTCAGCGGCAACGTCCCGCCGCTTTGCGCCACGGCGAGCACCGGAATGAAGGAAAGACAGGCGGCGATTGTGTGCGACCAGCGCATGAACCCTCCGGAGAGAACAACAGGGACCGATGACAGAGAATTTACCTACGCCGGCGATGCGGCGTTGAGCCCTATATTGTGGCCCGTGCTGTCTTCTCCCCCCGCCGCGCCGCGCGCCGTTGCCCCGGATGTCGTGCGCGCCGTGGCGATCGTGCTGGTCGTGGTGCTCCACACCGCCGGCGTCGTCGCGAACCCGGGTCCCGCCGGGGGCCTGACGGCCTTCTGGGCCGGCAATATCTACGACAGCCTGGCGCGGGTCGGCGTGCCGCTCTTCGTCCTCCTCACCGGCTGGCTGCTGCTCGCCCCGGAACGGGTCGGCGAACCCCTGGGCCGCTTCTTCCGGCGCCGCCTCGACCGCGTCGCCCTGCCCCTCGTGACCTGGTCGCTCGTCGCATGGCTGTGGAGCGCGGTCCGCGATCACCATGCGATCGGCTGGTCGCGCTTCTGGCGCGAACTGCTTGCCGGTCCCGTGTTCTATCACCTCTGGTACGTCTACGTGCTGCTCGGGCTCTACCTCGCCATTCCCTTATTACGGCCACTCGCCGCGCAAGCCACTCCCACTCTGCGCTGGTATGCCCTCGGCCTCTGGTTCGTGGGGACCGCGGTCCTCCCGCTCTGGGTGTGGTGGGGCGGTCTGTCGATCGGCATTCCGGTGCTCGTGGTGAGCACGTACGTCGGCTACCTGCTTGCTGGAGCCTGGCTCGCCGCAATTCCTCTCAGCAAGCGGACGGTGTGGGAGCTGGGACTCTTGTTTCTGCTCGCCGCGGTGTGGACCATCGTCGCGACGGCGCGGCTGACGGGCGACGAGCACCTCAACGTCATCCTGTACAGCTATGACCGACCGAACGTGGTGGTCATGGCGCTGGTCGCCTTCGTGCTCCTCACGCAGCCCCAGCCGGCAGCGTGGGTGGCCCGGCACCCGACCACGCTGGCACTGGTGCGGGCGTTCGCCGCGTCGAGTTACGGCATCTATCTGCTCCATCCGTTGCTGCTCGACGTGCTGGGGAGCGGCGTCCTCGGCGTCCCCATCACTGGCGCGTCGCTCCCACCGTTCATCGGGATCCCGGCGCTCGCGGCGGGACTGCTCCTCGCGTCCCTCGGCCTGATGATGGTGGCGAGACGGGTCCCGGTGCTCGGGCGGCTGCTGGGAGCATGATGGTAGGAGACGGCAGGGGACGGTGCGGGCAAACCCCTACCGTCCCCTACCGTCTCCTACCGTCCCCACCGTCTATTGCGACGCAACCTCCCCCAGTCTCGCCGGCGGCATCACAAACGTCGCAACCACTCCCCCGTGATCCGAAGGCCACAGCCCTCCCGCAGTACGATCTGCCGGATCGGCACCCACGATGTCGCGACCGATGACTTGCGTGTGCGGCGGCATGTTGCGCGTGAAGATGAAGTCGATCCGTTGATCGAACGCCGCCACCGGATTATCGAGCGTCTCGCTCTGGCAACAGGTCAATCCCGCCGGGACGAGCCCCGGCCGCAGCCAGCTGTCGGCGAAGCCGGCGCCGGTGATCATGCCGTACGACGGCGTGGCCCGCGACGGATCGGCCCCGAACACATCCGAGTTGAAGTCGCCCGCGAGAATCGTCGGCAGCGGCTCGTTTTGCAGCAGCGCCAAGAGCTCCTGCGCCTGCCCTAACTGGACGGGGCGCGCGTCCTGTGTCTCGAGGTGCGTGTCGATGAAACGGATCGTGCGGCCGCCGATCGTCGCCTCGATCGAGCTCCATCCCTCGTATACGCCCGCCTGGGCCCCGCCGATCGAGATCGGGATGAACGCCCCGTACTTGGCGTGCTGCGGGTTGGCGATCTGCACATCCGCCCGCACGAGCACCGCGTCGCGATCGGTCTGGCGCACGTCGTCGAACGTCGGGATCCCCGTCGCCGGATCGACCCCGGTGATCACGGGCACCTCGACATCGGTCGTGGAGTCCGCCGCGGCAATGACGTAGTGCAGCCCGCGCGCGGCGAGCGAGTCGGCGAGGAGCGCGAGGAAATCGTAGACCACCTGCGTAGCGGGCTGCGTCCCGCCGAACGCCAGGTCGCCGGGGCGCTGCAGACGGTAGATCGCCGCCTCCTCGACGCCGACCAGATGCGGGCGTCGCGCGGCGATCGCCTGCGCCAGGGCGCCCGCGCGCGCCGGGAAGTTCGTCTGTTGGACGAGCCCCCAGACACCGGCCGCGACAAATGGGACCTGATCTGCCGGCGCAGTGAGCAACGGGGTGGGGTCGGTGCCGTAATAGACGTTCCATGTCAGCACCGTGACGCCCGGAGGGCTCGCCACACCGAAGGGGGGAGCGTCCAGGGGCTTCAATTGGTTGTCGGAAATACCGGACGGGGTCCGGTCACTGCACCCGAGCGCGATCAGCGCCGCGGCGAGCAACAAGGGGCTGCGCACAACATCCTCCGGTGAGAGTAGTCGGAGGAGGGTACGGCCGTGGGGTCAAGCCTCGGTCAAACGGCCGCGTCGCGCAGGCGCTTGCGTTGTCCCGGGAGGGTGAGATCGTCGGCGATCACCCTGCGTACGATCCCTGCGACGAACGAGTAGCCACGACCTTCCGCGCTGAGCCAGCGGGACCATTCCAGCTCGTCGAGGGCCTGCACCACCTCCGCCTGGTCGCGGCCGGTGGCGCGCCCCAGCCGGTCGGCAGTCACGCGATCTGCGAGGACTGCGGCCGCCTGCAGGACATGTTGCGCGGCAGGCGTCAGCCGTCGGAATCCTACCGTGATCGCACCGGTGACCCCCTTCGGCAGCCCGCCCGGCAGCGTGTCATCGAGGGTGCGGAGCGGGTTGGGCCACGCCCCGTGAATACGCTCCAGGTCGAGTCCGTCGGCGACGGCGCTGAGCAGCTCGACCACGAGCAGAGGAAGCCCCGCCGAATCGGACTGCACCCGTACGGCCAGCCGTTCGATCTGCTCGTCGTTATACGAGGGCACCGCCCAGCGGGCCAGGGTGGTGATGTCGCCGAGCTCGAGGGGCCCGAGAAGCTCCACGACCCCATCCAGTTCCCGCCCCACCCGCGCGCGCAGCTGATCGATCTCGGCGCGCGGGATGTGCGCCGCCACGGTGAGCAGCACGAACAGAGGTGCCTTCGCTAGATCGCGCAGCGCCGCTTCGATGGCGAGCAGCGAGTCCCGGTCCAGCAGCACTGCGTCGTCGACGATCAGCACAATCGGCTGCTCACTCGCAGCGGCCCGGAGCACGTCGGAAAAGGCCCGCGAGGGTACCGTCTCGGGGATCGTGGACCGCAGCGCCGGAAACCGGTCCGCCCATTCGGGGATCCGGCTCGCAAACCAGGCGAGGGCAGGCGCGGGCGTTGCCGCCAGGCCCCCAGCCGCGAGCATCCCGCCGCGCGCGAGGCCGAGCACGCCGTCCCACGGTGCGTGCAGATCACTCTCCACCGCACGGATCACCGCGGTGACCGCGCCCTCGAGCCGCATGCGCGCGGCGAGCTCGTCGGCCAATCGGGTTTTCCCGATGCCCGGATCGCCGACCAGCATCGCAATGGCGGCGGACGGGGCGGCGCGCGCGCGCTGCCACGACTGCCACACCTCATCCAGCGGAACCTCCCGGTGGACGAGCTGCGCGCGGCGCCGTGTCGTCGCGATGGGGATATCGGGGGCGGGTGGCGGCATGCCGCGCTCCCGACGGATGCGATCGGCCAGGGCCGTACACCCGTCGCTCGGCATCGTGCCCAGCTCCTGATCGAGCAACCTCACGAAGGCCTCGTACTGCCCGAGCGCGCTGGTACGATCGCCGCTCAGCACCATCGCGCGCATCAACACCATGAGGGCGGGTTCCGACAGACGATCCGTTCGGTGCGCGTGCTGCGCCGCCGCGATCGCGGCCTCGGTGTCACCGGCTCGGAGCCGATCCTCGGCGACGTGCAGTCGCACGTCGACGATGCGCCGATTCCAAATGCGCCGCTCTGTGCCGAGCCAGTCCTCGTAGGCCGAGACGGTACTGCTGAACCCCTCCAGGAATCCACCCTCGTCGGGGAGTAGTGCGCTCGCTTCGACCCACTTCCCCGCCTTGGTGAGCGCGTCGAGACGATCGATGTCGAGCCGGATGGCGGCGGGATCGATCCAGTATTGCGGCGATTCTGTGATCACGATCCCCGGACCGACGCACTTGCGCAGCGAGGCGATCGCGACCGTAACGGAGCGCTGGGCCCTGGACTGGGACTTATCCGGCCACAACACGCCGATGAGCTGGTCCTGGCTGCGGCCGCGCCTCCCGGCGCAGGCGAGGTAAAGAAACAGGGTGAGGTTCTTGTTGCGCATCAACATCCGGGGGGCTGGGACCCCGCCGATGCGCACCTCGGGCGGGCCGAGGAGTCGAACGTCGATCACGTGGAGCACACGGTGGGCGGCACGGGCTGATGCTACGGGGAGCGGACCGGCGCGTCTAGAGACGCTTGACCGGCGCTTAACACCCACCGGCTAACGTGTTCGCGACCATTGACCGAGCCGACGCGCCATGCCCGACCACATCCCGAAGCCGATCGCACGCCGCGACGCGCTGCGCCGCTTGGGGATCCTGACAGCGGGCCTGGCCTCGGCGTGCACGCCGCTGCGG
This sequence comes from Gemmatimonadales bacterium, assembly GCA_035718325.1. Classification (GTDB taxonomy): domain Bacteria; phylum Gemmatimonadota; class Gemmatimonadetes; order Gemmatimonadales; family GWC2-71-9; genus DASTHG01. Next base: position 7,490 of record DASTHG010000015.1, read on the forward strand.
ATCGTGCTGCACGACTATCCGTCCGCCTTCGATGCCGGTTCGGACGCGGTCGAGCGGGCGCTGCGCGCCTTCGTGCTCACAGTGATTCCCGAAGCCGACGCGAGCGACCCGAATCTGACCCGCGCGTTCGGCGATCCGGACCTGCGGTTCGCGGCGTACCGCGGATTCTTCGTCTCCGACTTGTGCCAACGCGCCGCCGCACGGACCGGCACGACGTTCGATCACCTGAGCCAGTCGGAGCGCCTGGCGGTGGTGCAGGAGGGTCTCGCCGCGGACGCGACCACCCAGCGGCTCTATAGCGGCGCGATCCTCGTGACCCAGGCGAGCTACTACGGTGGCATCTACGACGACCAGCACGGCTGTGCATTGATCGACTTCGAGGGCGCCTATCAGTTCCGCGGTATCGCGGCCATCACCTACCCCGACCCCCAGCGGTTCTTATCGTGGCCGTTGACGGCGGACGGGAACTGGGCCTGAGGAGGCGGGCATGAGCGTCATCCGCACCGACGTGCTCGTGATCGGCACCGGATTTGGGGCCGCCGCACCCGCGCTGCGTTTGGCGCTGGCGGGGGTGCGGGTCGTGATGCTCGAGAAGGGCCCGTCCATCAACCCGTTCAAGGATTTTCGTCAGACCCAGGATCCCAAGTACATCCTGCGCTACATCAAGGGATTGTCGGGCGACCACGTGAATTTCACCTACGCCGAAGGATTGGGCGGCGGATCGGGGTTCTACGAGATGGTGTCGCTGCGCGCGCCGTCACTTGTCTTCCAGCAGCGCGACGAGAACGGACGGCTCCTGTGGCCTGCCGGAGTGGACCGTGCGGCCCTCGACCCGTACTACGACATCGCCGAGCGCATGCTGAAGGTGGAGCAGATCGCGGAGCACGAGGTGCCCAAGTCGGGGCTCTTGTTCTCGATGCTGATGAGGAATCTGGGATACAGCTGTGACCGCGCCCGCTACGCGGTGCAGCACTGCATCGGCAGCGGCTTCTGTGTCACCGGCTGCATCTACGGCAACAAGCAGTCGCTGCACCTGAACTACCTGCCGCAGGCGGTTTCAGCGGGTGCCAGGGTGGAATGCGGTGTCGAGGCGCTCTCGATTCATCCGCTCGCGGATCCACGCAGCAGCGAGCGGCACCGTCACCTGTCCCACCTGGACGAGCGGTACGAAGTACTGGGGCGCCGGTCCGACGGCAGGACGACACGGTACCGGGCCAAGATTGTCGTGCTGGGCGCGGGAACGGTGGGAACCGCACGACTGTTGCTGGCCTCGCGCCCCTACCTCGGCCTGTTGTCGGACCACGTCGGTCGTCACATCGCGATCAATGGCAGCGTCAAGGCAGCGGGGATCCTTCCGGAGGGGATTCCAGACGGCGACATGTTCACGGGGCGATCGCATTGCGGCATGATCAGCTACCACTTCCTCGAGTCGCACGGCATCACGATTTCCTCGGCGCGGGCGATGCCGATCAACGTCGCCGGGACGATGCACATCCGCCTCGCCAGCGACCCGCGAGAGCCCGCATACTGGGGCCAGCCGAACGTGGACCTCATGAAGATCTACCGCCGGCGCGTGATCGCGATCTACAGTCTCGGCCTCACGCCCCCCGTCGCGTCGATCGCGCTGAGCGATGACGGACGCCCGGTGGCGGACATCGATCTCAGCAGCACGCTGCTCCGCTACCACGAGACGACCGAGCGGCTGCTGCACGACATCCTGTTGCGCAACGGCTGCCAGATCATCAAGATCAATTTCATCAACGGCAGTGGCCAGGAGTTTAC
>DASTHG010000016.1:0-2387 GCA_035718325.1 Gemmatimonadales bacterium
GAAGAACAGCGTGCCCCCGCCACGCAAAGCCGATTCGTACCGCGCCGCGATCGCGACGATCGTCTCGGCGTGCTCGGCGGCGACGCGCCCCGCGAGCTCCGCGAGTGCTCCCAGCTCCTCCCGCAGCCGATCAGGCGTCACGCGCGACCCTCCCCCCGGGCCGCCGCGACGAAGCCGGCGAGCGTCCTGGCGGCTGCCGCAGCCTCGCCTTCCAGGGCGTTGCCGATGACCACGAAATCGGCGCCGGCGCGCCGCGCCGCAGCCACCGCGTCCGGCGTACGGATGCCCCCGCCGACGAACATCGGCACTGCTGCATCAGCAAGCGCCGCTCGGCTCGCCGCGATCACCGCCGGAGGGACGGGGCGGTCGGCGCCGCTGCCGGCATCGAGGTAGACCGCCTGCATGCCGATGAGCCGCGCCGCCCGAGTGTGGGCGGCGGCGAGCTCCGGTTTGTCGGCCGGCAGCGGGCGCGTCTGGCTCACGGCCTCGACACTGGTGACCCGTCCCCCATCGATGAGAATGTAGGCGGTGGACAGCGTCGCCACGGGATGCCGCTGCAGAAACGGCACTGCGCGGACGTGCTCTTCGATCAGGTACTGCGCGTTGCGGCCGGAGACCAACGAGAGAAACAGGATCACGTCGACCTGATCGGTGAGCTGCATCGCGGAGCCCGGGAACAGCGCCACGGGGAGCCCCGGGGCGGCCGCCCGGACAGCCGTGGCGACCCGGTGCGTTTCTCCGCCGCCGTCGAACGAGCCACCGATGAGGATGCCCGCCGCGCCTGCCTGCGAGACGGTGCGGGCGAGCTCGGCGGCCACGTCGGGAGCGGTACACCCGGGATCGATCAGCACCAGCAGCCCGGGGCGCCGGGCGAGCAGGTCGGTCATGCCCCGCTGCCCGCGATCCGCTCCGCCACCTGGATTAGGCCGCCGGCGTCGTGCTCAGCCTGGGCCTCGAAGGCATAGGTGACGAGCGCATCGGCGGCGAGCAGGTCGAGCGCCAGCTCGCGTCCCCCCTCCGGCCGCGCCAGCACGCGGTCGAGCAGCGCGCGCCCGGCGAGGGCGAGATGCGCGGGGAGACTCTCCGGGGAGTCGATGAGCCCGCGGGTCATCGGATCGACCAGCGTCGGCGGCGCTGCGGGGCGGCGCGCCGCGAGCCATCCCACCACTTCCGATCGAGTCACGCGGGCAACAGGGACTTCACGATTGAGGGAGTCTCGGCTCGCGCCTTGGGGAGCAGAGCTGCATCGCCCACACCGGCAGAGGCGAAGTGAGGCTTCCCGCCCCCCTTCCCGCCGGTCGACGCAGCAAGGCGCTTGGCGATGTCACCCGCTTTCAGTCCCTGTGATACCAGGTCGTCTGTGACTGCCACATGGATGCCCGGACGAGCTCCGGAACTGAAAAGCACACGGATCGCGCGACGGTGTTTCGCACGAAATGCGTCCATCGCCAATGCGATCTGAGCCCCATCGAGATCCGTGCTGGCGCTGAACAGCTCGACTTCCCCGATTTTCTCGACCGCATCTTGCGCTTCGCTCCCACCTCCTGAGCGTAGCAACTCCTCGACCCGCTTCTCGAGCTTGCGGTTCTCCTCGAGCAGCGCCTCGATGCGGTGCATCAGGTGTTCGGGCTGCGTCTTCAGCACCTGCGACGCCTCGCCGAGGCGCCGCTCGAGGTCGCGGGACAGACGATACGCCGCCGGCCCGGTGATCGCCTCGATGCGGCGCACGCCCGCCTGGGAGCCGGTCTCGTGCGTGAAGCGGAACAGCGCGATCTCGCCGGTGCTGTCCACGTGCGTCCCGCCACACAGCTCGAGCGAGACTCCATGGACGTCGACCACGCGCACGCGGTCGCCGTACTTCTCGGTGAAGAACGCCATCGCGCCGGCGGCAATGGCGTCCTTGTACGCCATCTCGCGCGTCGTCACCGGAACACTCTTCCAGATGTGCTCGTTGACGATTTCCTCGACTCGCCCGAGCGTGGCCTTGTCCACCGGGCCATGGTGCGTGAAATCGAAGCGCAGCCGCTCGGGCGCGACCACGGATCCCGCCTGGCGGACGTGCGTCCCGAGCACTTCGCGCAGCGCCGCGTGCACCAGATGGGTGGCGGTGTGGTTGCGCTCGATGTTGCGGCGGCGCTCCCGGTTGACGCGCGCCTGCACGGCGGTCGGCTCGAACGGCTCGCTGAAGTGTCCCACGACGGCGCTCGTGCCGTCGGCCTTCTCGACGTCTTCGACCGTCAACTCCCAGCCATCGCCCGACACGACTCCCGTGTCGCTCACCTGGCCGCCCGACTCGGCATAGAACGGGTTTTCCTCGAGCACGAGCTCCAGCGCGTCGTGCGTCTGCCGGAACGCCAGCACGCCGGTCTCGCTCGTCGTGTGCTCGT
>DASTHG010000017.1:0-2443 GCA_035718325.1 Gemmatimonadales bacterium
CCGACTCGACCGCCCGTAACCTGACCCTGGCTCCGACGGAGTCGTCCGGGGCGATGCACGATGTCCCGGCCAATCCGTCCCCGTCCACTTCGTCGCCCTCCGCGGCGCCGCCCAAGTCACAGCCTCCCGCGGCGAAGCCGACCACACCGACCCACACGACGCCGCCCGCGCCGACCACCCGCACCGCCGCAGCCGGGACGTTCGTCGACGTGGCGATCAGCGACACGATCTCCACGCGCACCACGCGCGCCGGCGCCGAGTTCAGCGGGTCCATCGTCGATGATGTGAAGAACAAGCAGGGCCAGGTGGTGATTCCCGCCGGCTCAGTGGTGCATGGGACGGTCGTCGAGTCGAATCCGGCGCCCAATCCCCGCACGCCCGGCTCGCTCGTCGTCAAATTCACCAGCATTACCGTTCGCGGATCCGATTACCCGATCGACGCGCGCATCGACTCGCTCGAAACAGTCAAGCAGGGCCGTGGCGTGACGGGGGCCGATGCGGCGAAGGTAGGTGCCGGCGCGGCCGCCGGAGCCATCCTCGGTCGCGTGCTCGGCAAGAACACCAAGGGCGCCATCATCGGTGGTGTGGTCGGTGGTGCGGCAGGTGCCGCGGTGGCGAATCAGACGCGGGATATCGACGTGGTGCTCCCCAAGGGAGCGCACATCAACGCGACGCTGGCGAGCGCGTTGGTGGTGAAGGGGAGCTGATCTGTAGGAGACGGTAGGGGACGGTAGGGGACGGTAGGAGTCTGTTTGCAGTCACCCCTACCGTCCCCTACCGTCTCCTAAACCCCCTGCCGTCAGTATCCAGCCGCATTCCCCCCACTCCGCGGATCCGCCACCCCGATCCACCCCGCTGGGCCGCGCTCGATCGCCATCACGAGCGCGTGATAACCCCACTCGTGCAGCCCGTGTCCCATGGCGCGCAGCGAGTCCAGCACTGCGGGCGTCCAGCCGCCGCGCTCCAGGGCGATCGTGTCGGGGAGCGCCTGGTGGTGCGCGCGCGGCGCTTCCACCGCCATCGCGAGCGACATATGGTGGTCGATCACGTTGCTGATGACGTGGAAGACCGCCGTGATGATGCGCGGCCCACCGGGGGCGCCGAGCACCATGAAGAGCTTCCCCTGGGGATCGAGCACGATCGTCGGCGTCATCGCCGACAGCATGCGCTTGCCGCCGGCGATGGCGTTCGCCTCGCCCTGCACCAGGCCGTACATGTTGGGCTTCCCCGGCGCCGCGGCGAAGTCGTCCATCTCGTCGTTGAGCAGGAAGCCGGCGCCCGTCACCGTGACGGCGCTGCCGAAACTGTTGTTCAGCGTCGTCGTCACTGCGACGGCGTTGCCGGCCGCGTCCACGATCGAGTAGTGCGTCGTGTTGCTGCCTCCAGGCGCGCCGGACTCGAACGGCGGCGTCGGCGTCGCGTGCCGCGGATCGATCTGCGCCCGCAGTGTCCCCGCGTATGACTTCGAGAGCAGCCGCTCGAGCGGCATTTGCACGAAGCCGGGGTCGCCGAGCCAGCGGTTGCGATCCACGAAGGCGCGCCGCATCGCCTCGGTCTCGAGGTGCACCAGGGCGGCGCTGCCGAACGGCGGTAGCGAATCGTAGCCCTCCAGGATGTTCAGCACCTCACCCATCGTGACCCCGCCCGAGCTGGCGGGCGGCATCGAGTAGACGGTGTAGCCGCGATACGCGATCCGCACCGGCGCCCGCCAGATGGCGCGGTAGCCTCCCAGATCGGCTTTATTGATCAGCCCGTGTCCGCGCTGCATCTCGGCCACGATGAGGTCGGCGATCTGGCCCTTGTAGAACACGTCGGGCCCTGAATCGGCGATGAGCGTGAGCGTCCGCACGAGATCGGGCTGGCGGAATGTCGTCCCCGCACCCGGCGCCTTCCCATCGACCATGAACTGTGCGCGCGAAGCGGAGAAGTGGCCCAGCCGGTCGGTGTCTCCGGCGATGTCCCTGCTGCGCGACTCGTCGAGCACATGGCCCTGGGCGAGCGCGATCGCGGGAGCGACGAGGCTCTTCCAGTGGAGGTGGCCGTGCTGCTTCCACGCTTCGTACATTCCGGCCACGCTGCCGGGAACTCCCGCCGCGAGATGGCCGGTGACGCTGGCCTCGGTTGGGTTGCCGGCGGAGTCGAGGTACATGTTGCGCGTAGCCGCGCCGGGTGCCGTCTCGCGATAGTCGAGCGCGCGCACTGTTCCCGACGTGTCGCGATACAGGATGAATCCGCCGCCACCGATGTTCCCCGCCGACGGCAGTACCACCTCGAGCGCGAATCCCACAGCCACTGCGGCGTCGATCGCGTTGCCGCCCTGCTCGAGGATGCGCCGACCGACCGCGGTGGCGAGCGGATGGCCGGTCGTGACCATCGCGTGCGGGGCTGTCACGGCCACGGCCCGTCCCGCGAGGGCCCACGTTGCGGGCCAGGGCGCCGGCTG
>DASTHG010000018.1:0-4040 GCA_035718325.1 Gemmatimonadales bacterium
GCGGAGCCGCCCCAGGCGTGCAGCGCGGCGGTCTGGTATGCGCGTTGACGGCACGCGAGCGCTGGCGGCGTTCCGCCGCTTCCTCACCGACCGCAACCTCCCCGCGACGCAGCAGCGGCTCGCGGTCGCGACGGTGGTGCTCGATGCCGCTGATCACCTGTCGGCCGAGGACGTGCTGCGGCGCGTGGCCAAGCGCGGCACCGACGTCGGCCTGGCGACGGTGTACCGCACGCTCGACCTGCTGGTGTCGAGCGGGCTCGTGGCGGAGCGCGACTTCGGCGAGGGCTTCCGGCGCTACGAGCCGGTGGCGCCGGGACAGGCGCACGAGCACTGTATTTGCTCGGCGTGCGGGCGCGTGATGGAGCTGTCCAACGACCGGCTGGAGCGTGTGATCGCGCTGGTCGCCGAGGAGGTGGAGTTCCGGCCCCACCACCACCATCTCGAAGTGTTCGGGTTGTGCCGGGACTGTCAGCAGTTGAACCCTTTAGCGCGGACCAAGGTGACGTGATCGATCCAGCGCAGTTCATGCCGAGCCGGGCGTTTCTCACGAAGGGGGTGGGGCGGCACCGCGAGAAGCTCACCAGCTTCGAGATGGCGTTACGGGACGCCCATCTGGCGGTGTTCAACCTGGTCCGCGTCAGCTCGATCTTTCCACCGCACTGCGCGCTGGTGGACCGCGAAGAGGGGCTGCGCAACCTGCGGCCGGGGCAGGTGCTGTTCACGGTGCTCGCCGAATCGGCCACCAACGAGCCGAGCCGCCGGGTCGCGGCGTCGATTGGGCTCGCCGTCCCGTCCGACCTCTCGCACCACGGCTACATCTCCGAGCATCACAGCTACGGGCAGAACGAGAGCACCGCGGGTGACTACGCCGAGGATCTCGCCGCGTCGATGCTCGCCACGGTGCTCGGCGTGCCGTTCGATCCCGACCAGGCGTGGGACCAGCGGCGCGAGCAGTGGATGCTGTCGGGGGACATCGTGCGCACGTTGAACGTCACCTCCACCGCGGAGTGCGGCGACGACGGGCGCTGGACCACGGTGGTGGCTGCCGTGGCATTCTGTGGGTAGCGAGGGCGGCGCAGGCGTTTCGCTGTTCGTGGCGTTCGCGGCGGGCTTATTGAGCTTTCTCTCGCCGTGCGTGCTGCCGCTGATCCCGAGCTACGTCGGGTTTCTCACCGGTCTCTCCGCCGAAGAGCTGCAGCTGCGCCGCGGCACGGCGCTGCTGCACGCCGTGTGGTTCGTCGCCGGGTTCACCCTCATCTTCATCCTGCTCGGCGCCTCGGCGTCGGCCTTCGGCGCGCTCCTGCTGCGTTCGCAGGTGTGGATCGCCCGCGTGGGCGGTGTCATGATCATTCTGTTCGGGTTGTACCTGCTCGGGATCCTGCGCCCAGGGTTTCTGATACGGGAGCGCCGCATCCATCTGGTGCGCAAGCCGCTGGGGCTCGTCGGATCATCGGTAGCGGGTGTCGTCTTCGGCGCGGCGTGGACGCCCTGCATCGGCCCCATCCTCGGCGCCATCCTCACCCTCGCCGCTACCCGCTCGAGCGTCGCCCAGGGTACGGCGCTGCTCGCCGTCTACAGCCTCGGTCTCGCGCTGCCGTTCCTCCTGACCGCATTCGCCTTGGACCGGTTCCTGGTCTGGTTCCAACGCTTCCGGCCCTACCTCGTGTGGGTGGAGCGGATCTCCGGCGTGTTGTTGATCCTGCTCGGGATCCTGCTGGTGACGGACCGGTTCACCTTGCTGGCGAACTGGCTGCAGGGGCTCACGCCGGAGTTTTTGAAAAGCAGGTTGTGACCTTCACGCTCCTTCACAACCTTGCCAGGTCTTCCCCCCCGCACCATGCTTGATCCGTCCACCACTCCGCTCATCAACCGGGAGCAATCATGAAACGCACCACGCATCGCTCCAGCTCCGGCAAGAAACTGTACGCCGTGCGGGACGCCAAGGGCCGCTTCAAGGACATCCAGAGTTACGCGCGCGCCTCGCGCGCCGACCAGAAGCGCAAGAGTAAAGCCGAGAAACGGAAGTAAGGGGGCCTCATGCTCGAGCAGTTCAAGAAGTTTCTCGTCGAGACGAATGCCATCGCTCTGGCCGTTGCCGTGGTGATCGGCGCCGCCGTCTCCAAGCTCGTCACCGCCCTGGTATCGGACATCATCATGCCGCTCGTCTCGTTCATCCTGCCGGGTGGGGCATGGCGAGAGTTCAGCATTTCACTGGGGCAGGGTCACGACCCGTTGAAAATCGGGGACGCGCTGGGCGCTGGTGTGGACTTCGTGATCATCGCGTTCGTCGTCTACACGATCGTTTCCCGGTTCGTGAAAGTTCCTCCGCCGAAATAAACAACCGGCCGCCGGCGCCTCCTCGGGAGGTGCCGTCGGCCGGCGGGGAACCGGCGCTCAACGCGCCGGTGCTTGCGGTGCCTGCGGCGTCTGCGGCGGTGGCGTCCCCGGCAGCTGCCCGTTCGGCGTCAGATGATTCACGATCTGCGGCAAGACCGTCGACAGCTTCTGGCTCAGGGCGGTAGGATCGAGCCCGATGCGGGCGGCGATCTGCTTGATCCTGTCGCTCCCCAGCGCCTGTTGGATCTGTTGCGCCGAGATCGGCTGGTTCGGTCCGGTGCTCACCCAGGAATTGATGATCGAACCCAGCCCGTTCGTCTGAAACTGCTGCACCAATGCGGAGAGTCCTCCAGGCCCTGAGTGCACCAGGTTGGTGATCTCGGTGCCGAGCTGCGGATGGTCGCCCGCGAACTTGTTCACGGCGGCCATCGCTTCCTGTTTCAGCGAGTCTAACAAGCCCATAAATCCTCGATAGTGAGAGTTATTGGTACCACTCGGCGACGCCGCCATGATGCGAACACGACCCGGAGTGCTGCTGGCTCGCCGAGTAGGTGCCGTCGCGGCACTTTGCCGTGGCGTTGGCGGGGGCGTCCCCAGGCCGGGCCACCGTCGGTGCTTTGCCCGATGCAGCGGCTCCGCCGGCAGCGGCGGCCGGGGCAGCCGGCGCGGCGGCTGGTGCCGCCGTCAGGGCGTGATCCACGCCACCATGACGCGAGCAGGCTCCCTGGGACGTCTTCGCGGTGGAGTACGTCCCATCCTTGCACTGGAACGTCGCGTTCGCCGGAGCAGCCCCGCCGGCGGGCGCACTCGCCGTCGCGCCTGCGGCCGGTGCGGCGCTCGATGCGCCACCTCCGCCCATCGGATGATCGACCCCGCCATGACGCGAGCAGGCGCCGGTGGACGTCTTGGCGGTCGAGTAGCTGCCATCCTTGCACTGGAACGTCGCGCCGATCGGGACGCCCTTGGCTGCGGTAGATGTGCTGGTCGGGGTCCGCGTGGTGGTAGCCGAGCTCGACGTACTGGTGGAGGTCGTGTTGAGCAGCTGGGCAACGCCGCCATGGCCCGAGCAGCGGCCGCGCGAGCTCGTAGCGGTGGAGTAGCTGCCGTCCTTACACTTAGCCGTCGCACCGGTCGGGGCTTGGGCGGCGAGCGCCGTTCCTCCCACCCCCAACAGCAGGAGAACGGCTATTCGTTGGTGGGTACTACGCATACGACCTCCGGGAAAAGGACGTCGGGGACGTGATAGGCGTTGAGGATTCTTTGACATTACATATACGTTACTGGGAACGAAGCGCTAGCAGCGGAAAGACCACAGTTCAGGAGGCCGGATGAAACGCGCGATATGGATGACTGCGGTGGCGACACTCGCCGTGGCCGCCTGCGCCAAGGGAGATAAAAGTGCGCAGCAGCCCGCCGACTCGACCGCCCGGAACCTGACCCTTGCTCCGACGGAGTCGTCAGGGGCGATGCACGATGTCCCGGCCAATCCGCCCCCGGCGAATCCGTCGACGTCCACGGCGCCGCCCAAGTCACAGCCGCCCGCGGCCAAGCCGACCACACCGACCCGCACGACACCGCCCGCGCCGACGACCCGCACCGCCGCAGCGGGGACGTTCGTCGACGTAGCCATCAACGACACGATCTCCACGCGCAACACGCGGGCTGGCGCCGAGTTCAGCGGGTCCATCGTCGCTGATGTGAAG
>DASTHG010000019.1:0-7864 GCA_035718325.1 Gemmatimonadales bacterium
CGATCCCAATTGCCGCAACGTCCTGGTCTCGTAGAGCCCCGCGCTCATGGTGGCGGTACTGCCCTGGAACTGCAGGCTGGGCTGGACGAAATACGTCGCGTCGAGTTGGACCGCGGCGGTCTGGGCATCGGTGATCGTCGCGGCCTGCTCTCCCGCGAGCGACGCCGCCCGCGCCGACGAGACCACGCTCAAGCCGGGGACCGGTCCCAGCCGGTTCTCAAACCACGTCGGTAACTGCGCGGCGGGGAACTGGGCGTTGCTGCCGAGGATCGTAAACGGCATCACGGCGAGCCTGCCTTCGGTGACGGCCGGTCTCCCGATGCGCCCCCCCCACGCCAGCCAGATCGCAACACCCAACACCACGATCGCAGCGATCGCCACGACGGGCACGCGCCAGCGCCGCTCTGTTGCGCGCCCGATCCCGAGCAACCACGCCGCCGCGCTCGGTGGACGCTGGGGCGGCCTGTCGGCCAGCGGCGCCACCAAGGCCTGTGCGGTCGCGGACGACACATCGCTGCGGCGCGCCCGTAACTCGCCGGCCAGCGTCGCCGGATCGACGCCCGCGCTCGGCAGCTCGCCTGCGAGGGATTCGTATGCGACGAGGGCCAAGGCGTAGAGATCGGCGCGTCCATCCACGCGATCCGCCGCGCTCATCTGCTCCGGCGCCATGTATGCCGGCGTGCCCGGGTACGCCCCCGGAACGGTGAGCGAGCCGGCGCCTGAGACCCGTGCCAACGCCACCCCGAAATCGGTCAGCAGCGCGCGGTTGGTGTCGTCCTCGATGAGGATGTTCGCCGGCTTCACATCGCGGTGCACGACGCCGCGGGGATGCAGGAAATCGAGCGCCGCCCCGACGTCGCGCAGCACGCGCAGCAGGTCGGGGAGCGGCAGCCGCTGGCGCTCGGCGAGCAGCGTCTCGAGCGTGCGGCCGCGCACGAACGGCATGATGAGGTACGTGAGCCCCTCGCGGGTCGCGAACTCGTAGACCGGGACGACATTGGGGTGGGAGAGCTGTGCGGCGAGCTGCGCCTCGCGACGGAAGCGCTCTTCGCGCACCTTGCTCACGGCGACCTCGGGCGGCAGCACTTTGATCGCCACCAGGTGGCCCAGCTCCTGGTGGCGGGCCCTGTACACGGCGCCCATGCCGCCCGCGCCCACGAGGTCCAGCACCTCGTAACGCGCGCCGACGGCGCGCTGTACCTCCGCGGGGTCTGGCGTCACCATGAGCCGGTCAATCTATTATCGTCGCCCTATGTCCGCCGTTTCCCTGTATGTGCTCGGCCCGGCCCGCATCACGATCGACGGTGCGCCAGCGCCCGCGGAATTGCTGTGGCGCAAGCACCTCGCGCTACTCGTGTATTTGGCGCGCTCGCCTCGGCGCGCGCGCACACGCGAGCACCTCATCGGATTGCTGTGGAGCGAGCGCGACGAGAAGTCGGCGCGGCACTCCTTGAGCGAGGCGCTGCGGGTGTTCCGGCGCGTACTGGGCGACGCGCGGGTGCGCGCCGACGTCGACCAGGTGTCGCTCGCCGAAGGCGCCGTGACGCTCGACTGCGACGACCTGGCGGCGCGCAGCGCCGCGCTGGACTGGGCCGGAGCGGCACGCGTGGCTACGGGCGACTTCCTGGAAGGGTTGTCGGTGCCCGACGCGAACGAATTCGAGAACTGGGTGGCGGGGGAGCGGTTGCTGTGGCGGACGCGCTCGGTTACCGCGCTGACGCAGTGGGCCGAGGGGCAGCTCGCCGCCGCGGACCTGGGCGGCGCGAAAGCGACGGCGCTGCGGGCCCTGGAGCTCGAGCCGACCGCGGAGGCCGCGGCCCGCGCCGCCATCCGCGCCATGGCACTCGACGGCGATCGCGGGGGAGCGCTGGCGCTCGCCGATCGGCTGGCGGCCGGATTGCGCGAGCGACTCGGTACCGAGCCGGCACCCGAAACGCGCCGTCTCGTGGACCGGGTGCGGGACGCACGCGTGGGCCGCCGCGTCGTCGCAACGCCGGAGGGGGCGCGGCCGCGCGCGCCGCTGGTGGGGCGCGGCGCCGAGCTGGCGTCGCTGATCGGAGCGTGGGACCGCTCGCGCGGCGGCAGCGCCGCCGTCGTGCTGCTCGAGGGGGAGCCCGGAGAAGGGAAGACGCGGTTGCTCGAAGAGCTGGTCTTGCGGGCCCGGCTCGAGGACGCGACCGTCGCGTCGACCCGTGCCGTTCCGTCCGATGCGCAGACCCCGTGGGCGGGGGTGGTGGGACTGCTCAGCGGCGGATTGGCGGCCGCACCGGGAATCGCCGGTGCATCGAGCGCTGCGCTCGCCACACTCACAGCGCTCGCGCCGGACCTCGAGACGCGGCTGCCGAGGAGCGCCGCCGGAACGGTCGAGCCAGCCCACGCCCTCGCCGCCGCGGTGCGGGCGGCGGCGAGCGAGCAGCCCGTGCTGCTGGCGTTGGACGACGCACAGGATCTCGATCGCGAGACGGCGGCGGCGCTGCCGCAGCTGGTACGGGATATCGGCGGCGCACGCGTGATGGTCGTCGTCGGCGCGCACGTCGGCGCGCGCCGGCCGGACTGGCTCGACGAGCTGCGCTCGCAAATCGGGCGCGGCACTGGGGGCCTCGTGATTCGCGTGGGGCGGCTCGACCATGCGGCGATCGCGGCGCTGGCGCAGTGGTGGCTGCCCCGGTACGCTGCGGCTGATCTCGAGCGTCTGGTCCGTCGTGTCGAGCGCGACAGTGCCGGTGTGGCCCTGCTGGCCACGGCGATGCTCGAGGCGGTGGCGCTCGGGTTGCGGATGTCGCCCGACGCTCCCGCCTGGCCGGGAGAGCGGCACACCCTCGTCGACACCCTGCCGGGGGACCTGCCGCCCGCGGTCGTCGGCGCGGTGTGTCTCCGCTATCGCCAGACGCCCGAGCCGGCGCAGGCGGTGCTCGCCGCTGCGGCGGCCCTGGAGGAGCGATTCAATGCCGACCAGCTGGCTCGCGCGACCGAGCTGGTGAGGAGCGACGTGGAACAGGCGCTCGACCGGCTGGAATGGGAACGCTGGGTAACGGTCGACGCACGCGGCTATGCGTTTGCGGCGCCGATCGAGCGCGCGATTCTGCTGCAGGAGATGGTGACGCCGGGTCAGGTGCGGCGCTATCGGGAGCGCAGCGGCAGCTGACTCGTTACAACACGTCGGCGAGCGGAATCGACAATCCGGGAAGCACGTCCTCGCCATCGAGCGCGTCGCGCTCGCTCAATTGAGAGTCGATTCCATCTGGTCGATATATGCGGGCTACGCGGCGCCCGGGGTCGACCACCCACACCAATCTGACGCCGGCATTCAGCCAGTCCGCAACCTTTTCCAGGACTTCACCCGGGCGGTCATCCGGAGACAACACTTCGACGGCGAGGTCCGGGGACATGACAGCGAATCCCATCGGTGTGGGCACGGGAACGCGATCGGAGCGGATGAATGCGACGTCGGGTGCCCGGACGGTATCCGGATTGCTGAACAGCTTGAACCCTGTCTCGGCCGCGAGAACACTCCCCAGACGGTGGGCGCGGACGAACGTATGGATTGCCGTCGTGAGATTCACCGCCACTTCGCCGTGCCGATACCCCGCTGGCTCCCGCACGACCAGCACGCCCCGCACCAGCTCGGTTCGCTTGTTGGGAAGGTTGAGATGCAGCAGCTCGTCGGCGGTCATCGGTGTCGCGGCAGGCATTCCGGCAATGTAGGGATCGGTGTCCATTGCGGGCAGGGTAGGATGGCTCGTCAACGCCGCATCAACGCGACGCCGCCGGTGGATCGATCGTGAGCGTGTACGCCCCCGTCGCGCCGACCGTAGCGGTCGATGGCAGGATGAAGAGGACTTCGGCCCCGGTCGATGTGTTCGTGTAGCTGAGGCGAGCATTGGTGCCGCCACCGCCGTTGTCATCGAAGATGACGTTGCCCGAGGACGAATGGACGAACAGTTCGGCATCGAAAGCGGTTGAGCTCTCCGTGATCGTGACCGACTGGCCGGCCACCAGAATCAGCTGAAACGGGTCGAAGTAATAGGGGCCGCTGCCATCCACACAGTCGGTCGACCTCAGCTCCTGCTGGGTGACGATACCGCGCGTCACCCAAATGTCGGACAGGCAGCTGTCCGCATAGACCGGCACCGTGGCCGTCGCGAGCGTATACGACCCTGCCGCCCCGATCGTCTGCCCGCCTGCGGCGATTCCGTAAATGCCACCGGTCGCGATCATCTTGAGAAACGAATTCGTGACCCCCTTTCCCGGAACGCTGTCGAAATTGAAGGCCCCACCCAGCGCGAAGCCCTCACCGACCACTTCGAGCGTCGCATCGAAGGAGTCGGAGGCCAGCGATACCGTAAAAGCTTGCGTGCCAGCTAGCGTCAAGGCGTAAGCGTCGAACGGACCGCCGCCCACAAACGTGCAGCTGCTCCCGTTCAACGTGCTGGACGTGGTTTGCCCGAGCCCGAAGGACGCGACCCTGCCCGTGGCCGAGAAAGACACAGCGGGCGCGCCGCCGGCGCTCGCTGAGACCGCGATGGGCGAGAGCGCCAGCCCGAGGGCCAGCTGCACGCGCGATCTCCCCGTTGGGTCGGTCGGACGGACTGTGCTCGAGAGTGTGGCCGAGCCGCCCGTCACGCGCCACGTGACCGGTTCGCCGGCCAGTGGTTGGCCGTTGCTCCCGGTCAGTGTGACCTCGAGCGACTCGGGGAGCGGAGCGAGCAGGCACCCTGTCTGCAGGTTGCCGCCCGTGATGGTCAGCGCGGTGGCGGAAAACGGGCCTGCCGAGCCGGCGCTGCACCCGCACAGTGCCCACAGGGCGCCAACACAACCGAGTGCAAGCGCGCGGGTGACTTGAAATCGGCTTGAGAGGTTGGGGCGAGTATGTGGCAACGACATCGCAAGGCTCCCATGCGCGCTATAACCGCCTGCTTGCTGCTGCTCGCCGGGCCCGCCACTCTCTCCGCTCAGGGCGCGGCCCCGCTCTGCTACCATGCCCGGCCCAGAGCCGACTGCGGCGGGTTCCTACTCACCAACTTCGGTGGCTATCTGCTCGTCGGCAAGGATGATTGGGGAGATGCGCCCTTTCGAGAGGTCGCCGATTGGGGCGCGATGGTGAATGTGGGGGAGAAGGATGCCGTCGGGGGATCGATATTCGCGAGCCTCGATCGGGCGGGGCTGCTGCTGGGCCCGGAGCTGCGCTACCGTCGCTGGCTCTCTGCCTCCGCCGCGCTCGACGTCGCCGTCGGGACGCCGCTCGTGAGCTCCAGCGGCAACGTCCAGGGCGGCTCGATCACAGGCCTGGTGCGCTGGAGCCCCAGTCCCGGGTTCGCCGTCCTGGCCCGGCCCGAAGCACTGCGCTGGACCAGTGCCGTGAGCTGCAGCCCCTCGGGCTGCGCCACGGCGAGCCGATACCACCCGCGCATGTCCCTCGGCGTCGAAGTCGGGGGCATCCCTGGAGCGGTGTTCACCGGGCTCAGCGTCGTTGGGACCTACCTCTTGTTTCTCGCCGTCGTCAACAGCGACTAGGCGCGGGTGCCGGCTAGTGCGCCATCGCCTGCGGCGGTTTCAGGGCGTTCTGGATCGCGAGGCGTACGAACACCCGCGACTCCTTCGGTAACGCCGCCGTGAGAGCGGCGCGGGCACTCGCGCCGCCCACCTTGGCGGCGTCCGCCACGGCCGACTGGGCGAACAGGGGATCGGGATCGGCCACGAGCCGCAGCGCCACCTGCGCCGCGCGCGCACTGTCGCCCGTCGCCGCCAGCGCATCGAGCGCCGCAGTACGCAGGTTGCGATCCTCGCTCGCTGCTGTAAGCCGCACCAATGCATCCTCTCCCTTCGCGTCACGGCTCCTGCCGAGATAATTGACGGCCGTGAATCGTAGCCCCAGCGGCTCGTCCGGCAGCGAGGCTTTCACGAGCAGGTCGATCGACTCGGGGAGCTTGAGACGACCCAGCGTGCCGAGCGCCACCTGCTTCACCTGGTTATTGGGATCGGTCTGGAAGAGCCCCGGCGCCAGCAGCACGGCCGTCGAGGGATCCAGTCCGCGCAGCGTCGCGAGCGCGGTCGCGCGCGTGGGCCCATCGGCATCCTTCAGCGCCGCGAGCACGACGGCGTGGGTGGCGTCGTTCGAATCGTGCGTCATCGACGCCAGCGCCTCCTGGCGCAGCGTCGCTTCGTGCTCGTTCAACACGACGAAGCGCCGTGCCTCCGCGGCCGTCGAGTCGTGCTGCTCTGCGAGCTGCTGCAGCGCCCAGCGGCGTCCGCGCACGTCGAGATCGTGCTTCGCCTGCTGCGCCAGCTCCGCGTTCGAGAGATCGCCGCGCACCGTCCCGAGCAGCCACCCGCCTTCATCGAACCGGAACGACGACGGCTCGGAGGGCAGGGGAATGGCGAACGTCTCGCTCTGTTTGGACACCATGATCTCGTGGCGCACCACCGAGTCCCGTGTGATGACGCGGATCGTCGCGGGAAAGCGAAACAGCGGGTGGATCGAATCGATCGGCTGCGTTTGCTCGACCGTAAGGTGGAGCGTCTTCGTCGGGGCATCCCAGTGCCGCGCGAACTTCACCTGGGGATAGCCGATCCCGTACACCCACTGGTCGAAAAACCAGTCGAGATCGCAGTTGCACGTCTTTTCCATCGCGACCGCGTAATCGGGCGTCGTGACCGGCTTGTAGGCGTTGTCGACGAGAAAGCGGTGCATCCCTGCCCAGAACAGCGAGTCGCCGAGCAGCCGGCGCAGCTGGTGGGCGACCTGGGCCCCCTTGGGGTAGACGTGTCCGCTGAAGAACAACGCGATCGGATCGGTGCCCTGATACTTCCCCCACACGAGGGCGCGCACTTCGTTCTTGTCGGCGTCCATGGCGGCCTGCTGCTGGTCGCCCCATTCCAGGTCGGCGGCGTCCCAGCCGCGCGATTTCTCGTTGTGCACCGACTCCATGTACGTGGTGATGCCTTCGTTGAGCCAGATATCGGCCCAGTCAGCGGTCGTGGTGAGGTCACCGAACCACTGGTGCGCCAGCTCGTGTGCGACGAGGCCGCGCGCGTCGCCTTCGGGCATGCTCCCGGCGGGCGTCAACGCGAGGTCGGTCTGCGTCGTCGCCGACACATTCTCCATACCGCCGTAGGTGAAATCCGGGATGATCGACTGATCGTACTTGGCCCACTGGAACGGCACGCCCAGAACCTGGGAGTAAATCTCGATCATCGACGGGGTTTCCCCGAAGGAGCGCCAGGCGGAGTTCGTCGTATCGGCATACGTGTAGTACTCGACCGGAATGCCGCGCCACTGGTCTTTCAGGATGACGAACGGTCCGATGACGACCGAATAGAGGTACGTCGACGCCGCCTTTTCCTGGGTCCAATGCCAGACGCGCTGCTTCCCGGTGGGAGCCGGCGTGACGTCCACCAGGCGCCCGTTGGACAGCACCACCAGCCCCGAATCGGCGGTGACGAAAAAGTCCCACGTCGTCTTGTCGTTCGAGAAGTCGTAGGTCGGGATCCAGGCGCGCGTTTCGGTGGCCTCCCCCTGGCTCCAGATCACGTTGCGCCGCGGGACGAAGTACAGCCCGCGCTCGGGGAAGCCGTGGTAGGTGAGCGTGAACTCGACGGTATCCCCGACCGCGGCGCGACGGCCCAGCCGCACGGTGACGTGGCTCGTATCGAACGCGAACTTCAGCACCCGCCCGCGCGCGTCGGTCGCCTTGTCGATGGTCAGGTTTTCAGCATCGAGTCGCAGCGTATCGGTCGCGGCGGTAATCGCGACCCGCGTGGTGACCTGGCCCAGCAGCTCCCGCTGCGCCGGGTTGAAGCTGATGCGCATCGACTGGTGCAGCAGGTCGAAGCGGCGCGGCTCCTGGGGCCAGACGCGCGGAGG
>DASTHG010000020.1:0-2360 GCA_035718325.1 Gemmatimonadales bacterium
GGTAATCACGCCCTTCACGCTGAGCTGCTCCCCGTGGACGCGGATCACGTGCCCGATGGCGAAGTCCGCCGACCCGAACAGCTTGTCGGCGATTTCCCATCCCAGCACCGCGACCGGCCGGCGCTGCTGCTCGTCCACCGCGCTCAACGGATCGCCCGCCGCCAAGGTGTAGTCTTCGACCACGACGAATTGGGGCGTCACGCCGAACACGTAGACATCGCTCACGCTCTTGTCGCGCCACTGCACGTCGGCCAGCGGCGTCGGCCATCCCGACTGCAGCGAGATCGCTTGGGCATCGGGCAGCGCGCGCTCGATATAAGGAATATCCTCGGGCGCGATGATCGGGCGCCGTTGGATACGCTTCCACTCTTCCTCGTCGATGAACCCGAACTGGATCGGGTCGCGCCGGATCTGGAATGCGTTGATGCCTACGATCGCGCCGGCGAGCCGGTCGCGCACGTACGCGTTCATCCCCTGAATCACCGCGACCACCGCGACGAGAAAGCCGACCGAGACGATGACGCCGAGCAGCGTGAAGAAGGAGCGGAGCTTATGGCTCCAGATGGCCTCGAGGGCCATGGCGATCGCTTCGGTGAGGTGCATGGCGGGAAACCTAAATGCAGAATGCAAAATGCAGAATGGAGAACTCTGCATTCTTCATTCTGCATTCATCATTCGTAGCGAAGCGCCTCAACCGGATCCAATCTCGCCGCCCGGCTCGCCGGGTAGAGTCCAAAGCCGACGCCCGTAAACGCCGACGCCGCCAGCGCCGCGACGATCGACCAGAGGGGGACGTGGGCGGGAATCGGCGTGAGCTGGGCCAGCGCGAATGCCACCAGCCCACCGACCAGCATTCCCGCGACACCGCCGACCAGCGTCAGCGTCGACGCTTCCACCAGGAACTGCCACAGGATGGCCCCCCGCGTGGCACCCAGCGCCTTACGCACGCCGATCTCGCGCGTGCGCTCGGTCACCGAGATCATCATGATCGCGACCACGCCCACCCCGCCCACCATCAACCCGATCGACGACAACACCAGCATCACGAGGAAGAACATCCCGGAGATCTTGTGCCACGAGTCGAGCAGCTTGTCCTGCGTGATCAGCGAGAAGGTGTTGTCCTGTCCGGGCTTGAGTCCGCGCAACGAGCGCAGCGTGGCGGTGACCTCGTCCATTGCCTGCTCCTGCGTGTAGCCCGGCGCCGGGGCGACGGCGAGACGCATCCACCCCTTGAAGTACGGCAGGGTCTTCGCGAACGCCCCGTGCGGCACGCCGGCCCAGGGCTGGGTCGCGCCGCCGAAGATGTTCGGGGGATCGCGGTACACGCCGATCACGGTGAATGGCACGCCATCGAGCTTCACCTGCAGCCCGATCGGGTCGCGGCCCCGGAACAGCTGGTCGGCGAGCTTCTGGTTGATCACGACGACCTGCTCGTTGGCGGCGTCCTCCAGGCGCGTGAATGTGCGTCCGGGATAGACGTCACCGCCGTTCACCTCCACCCATTGCGACGACAGGCCCGACACGGTGATCGACTGGAGGTGCAGGTCGCCGAATTCGACGATCCCTTGCGTCTCCTCGCGTCGCGTCACGTAGCGGACGCTCGGCAGGAGCGCGATGCGGTCCGCTTCGGCGTCCTTGATCGGCGGGTTGCGCCGCCACGGCGAGTTCTCGTCGGAGCCGTCGGAGACGTTGACGCCCGCCTGAAAGAAGCGCCACACCAGGAAGGTGCGGGGCGCGATCTGCTCGAACGTATCGGCGACACCCTGGTTGATGCCGCTGATCATCGCCGCGATCACCATGACCACCGTGACGCCGATGGCCACACCGAGGATCGTCAGCGCGGCACGCGCCTTGTTGGCGCGCAGGCTGTCGAGCGCGATGCCGACGCCTTCGAGCAGCGGCGTCATGTTTCCTGCCGCAGCGCGGCGATCGGATCGAGCCGCGACGCCCGGCTCGCGGGATACACTCCGGCGAGGATGCCCACGCCCGCGCCCAGCAGCACACCGACGGCGATCGACCACGGCGCCACCGCCGCCGGCAAGGGCGAGATCGCGGCGACGAGCTTCGCGAGGCCCAGTCCCGTGCCCACGCCCGCCGCCGCGCCGACCGTGGCGAGCGTCGTCGCTTCGACCAGAAACTGTCGCAGAATGTCGCGCCGTCTCGCGCCCAACGACTTGCGGATCCCGATCTCGCGGGTGCGCTCGCTCACCGCCATCAACATGATGTTCATGATCACGATGCCGCCCACCACGAGCGACACCCCGACGAGCCCGGGCAATGCCACGAACAGGATGCGGCTGATCTTCCCCCAGAAGTCCAGCACCTCGTCCGCCGTCTCGAGGGCGAAGTCGTCGTCCGCC
>DASTHG010000021.1:0-42758 GCA_035718325.1 Gemmatimonadales bacterium
CCTGGCGGACGCGCTTCCCGCATTCCTGCTACTGATAACGCTTGCCGCCCTGCTGCTCGCCTGGCAGTGGCACGTCCGCATCGCGCAGCGTCCGCTCGGGGCGCCCCTCGGTCCCTTCCGCGCCTTCCGGTTCGGCGATCACTGGGTGTGGGGGCTCGTGCTGGCGTTCGTCGTGTGGGCACTGCCCAGGCTCGCCGCGTTGAAGTGGATCGCCGTGAACATCGGCATCGTGCTGGGCGCGTTCTATGTGGTGCGCGGCGCTGCGGTGGTCGTGGCGATCGCGACTGCCGTCGGCGTGCCGGGATGGCTGCTCGCGACCGGTGCGGTCGTCGCCGGCCTCCTGTTCGTGCCGCTTCTCGTATTCGTCCCCGGCCTCTGGACGCTGGGGGTGTTCGATACCTGGCTGGCGTTCCGCCAGCGCCGGTTCAGCCGGTCTCCAACACCGTAAAGGGCTCGACGATGGAAATCATTCTGCGCGAAGCCGTGCCGCACCTCGGCAGTGCCGGCGACGTCGTCAAGGTCAAAGATGGCTACGCCCGCAATTACCTCCTCCCCAAGGGGCTGGCGTATCCGGCCACCGAGGGCAACAAGAAACGCATCGCGTTCGAGTCGGAGCGCCTGGCCAAGCAGCGCGCGTCCGAAAAGCAGGCCGCGGAAGCGGAGGCCACACGCCTGGCGGGAGTGTCGCTCTCGTTCCCGATGAAGGTCGGGGAGGAAGAGAAGCTGTACGGCTCGGTGACGGCGGGCGACATTCAGCGTCGCCTCGAAGAACAGGGCATCCACGTCGACAAGCGCAAAGTCGACCTCCCCGAGCCGATCCGCGCGCTCGGCGAGTTTACCGTCGGCATCAAGCTCCACCCCGACGTGCGGCCCGAGATCACAGTCGTAGTCGTCAAGGAGTGACGGACCGGCCGTGACGGTCGGCATCGCGTACGTCGACGGTCCCCGGTTGCGCCGCTCGCTGCTCGCGGCGGCCGATTGGGTGGCCGCGGGGCGCGACGAGCTGAATCGCATCAATGTCTTTCCGGTGCCCGACGGCGATACGGGCACGAACATGTGCCTCACGTTGCGCGCCGTGGCGCATGCCCTGCGCGACCTCGGCGACGCGCCGCTCCCCACCGTCACGTCCGCGATGGCCCAGGCGAGTGTGCGCGGCGCGCGCGGCAACTCGGGCCTGATGCTGTCGCAGTTCCTGCTCGGCCTGCAGGAAGGACTGGGCGCCGCCCCCCAGGCGACCAGCGCCGATCTCGCCCGGGCGATCCGCGCCGGGTTCGACCACCTGCTCTCCTCGATCGACCAACCCGTCGAAGGCACGATTCTCACGGTCGCCCGCGACGTCGCCGACGAAGCGGACCGCGCCGCCGCCGAGCCCGACGTCGGCGTGTTCGTGCGGCGACTCGTGGCGCGCGCCGAGGCGTCGCTCGCCCGCACTCCCGAGCTGCTCGAGTCGCTGAAGCGCGCCGGCGTGGTCGATGCCGGCGCGAAGGGCTTCGTGCGGTTCCTCGACGGCGTGAAGCGTCTTATAGAAGAAGGCACGCTGGCCCAGGGCGCCGTCGACCGCGTCGACACGAGCGACGCCGCGGCGCGCACCGAAGTGGCTGCAGAGCGCGACTTCCGTTTCTGTACCGAGGTGCTGGTGCGCGGCCGCACACTGCCGGCGGTGGCGGACGTACGCCACGCGTTGCGCCAGCTCGGCGGCTCGATCGTCGTGCTCCAATCGGGCGACCTCCTCAAGGCGCACGTGCACACCGACACGCCGGAGGAAGTTTTCGCACTGGGAGCTTCCTGGGGGACGGTCGAGCAGAAGAAAGCCGAGGACATGCGGGCGCAGCACCGGGCGCTCCAGGCGAAGCGGGCCGTCACCTTCGTGACGGACACGGCGTGCGACCTTCCCGATTCCGTGGTCTTCGAGCATGGGGTGGGACTCGTCCCCACCCAGTTGATCATCGGCGACCGCGCCTATCGTGATCGCCTCGAGATGACCCCGGCGGAGTTCTTCGCGCGGCTGCGCGCGGGGGACGACGCCACCACATCGCAGCCGACGCCCGAGGCCTTTCGGGAAGCGTTCACCGACGCGCTGCGCACGGCGGAGCGCGTCGTGGCGGTCGTGCTCTCCAAGGCCCTGTCGGGGACCTACACGAGCGCCGAGCGGGAGAGCCGCACAGTGGGCGAGGGCCGGGTACTGCTGGTCGACAGCCGCGGGGCGTCGCTGACCGAGGGCATGCTGGTGCTGCGTGGCCTCGATCTTGCCCGCGAAGGATGGGCACCGGAGGCGATCGCACGCGAGCTGGTGCGCGTGCGCGACCAGTCGGGCGGATTCTTCACGGCCGACAATCTCGAGCGTCTGATTCGTTCGGGTCGGGTCGGCCGGCTCGCCGGCTGGCTGGGGACGAAGCTGAACGTGAAGCCGATCATCGCGCTGACCAGGGACGGCCGGGCCGAGCCCGTGGCGCGGGCGCGGGGGCGCGAGGCGGCCCGGATCCGGATCCTGCGCCTGCTGGACACGGTGCTGACCCCGCGCCCCGCCTTGCTACGGCTCGGCGTCGCACACGGCGACATTCCGGAATTCGCGGCGGAGCTACGCGATGCGCTGCAACGACGCTATGCTCCTAAGGAGCTGCTCGTCAGTCCCATTACGCCGGTGATCGCTGCCCACGCGGGGATCGGCGCGTGGGGCGTATTCTATCAGGTGGAGGACGGAACAAAGCGGTGAAGCGCGCGCTATGAATAGAAGCCGGAGCCGGTCCCCGCGCGGCGGCCCGCGGCACCATCCCGAGGGTTTGCAACGCATTTCGAGCGCGTTAGCGGACCGGAAAGCCGTGGATCCGGTGATTCTCGACTTGCGCGGGCTGTCCGAAGCAACCGACTATTTCGTTATCGCCTCCGGCACCTCCGACACGCACGTCCGGGGCATGGCCGAGCACTTGATGGAGCGGGTGCACCCCCATCACGTGGAAGGCCTGCCGCAGGGGCGCTGGGTATTGCTCGATTACGTCGACGTCGTCGTGCATCTTTTTCATCCGGAGCTGCGGGAGTTTTACCAGCTCGAGCGGCTGTGGGGAGATGCCCCACCCGTCGCGCCGGGAGAAGTCGGAACCTTCGGGGTTTAGCAGGGAGAAAGGATGGAGCGGGCAATGCGGCAATTCAGAGTGCTCGGGGCGGCGGTCGTCGGTGCGGCGGCGCTCCTCGTGGCGCGCCCGGCAGCGGGTCAGTACTTCGGGCAGAACAAGGTGCAGTATCGCTCCTTCCCCTTTAAGGTCATCCAGACCGAGCATTTCGAAGTCTACTTCTACGACGAAGAACGGGCGGCGGCGCTCGACGCCGCACGCATGGCCGAGCGCGCCTATGCGCGGCTGTCGCGCGTGTTGCACCACAAGTTTCAGGCGCGCAAACCGATCATTCTGTACGCCTCGCACACCGACTTCGAGCAGACCAACGCCATCGAGGGCGACCTGGGCGAAGGCACGGGCGGCGTCACGGAGTTCTTCAAACACCGCATGGTGCTGCCGTTCACGGGCTCCTATACCGACCTCGAGCACGTGTTGCAGCACGAGATGGTGCACCAGTTCCAGTACGATGTCTTTTCCCGCGGCCACATCGGGGGTGGCGTCCAGACACTGGTGAACGTGAACCCGCCGCTCTGGTTCATGGAGGGCATGGCGGAGTATCTGTCGCTCGGGCCGATCGATCCGCACACGGCGATGTGGCTGCGCGACGCCTCGCTCGAGGGCAACCTCCCCACGATCGAGCAGTTGACCTACGACCCACGCGTCTTCCCGTACCACTTTGGCCACGCGCTCTGGTCCTACATCGGCGAGAAGTGGGGCGACGAGGTCATCGGGGAGATCCTGCAATCGACGACGACGTCCGGCGTCGAGGGGGCGTTCAAGCGCGCCCTCGGCCTGTCGCTCGACGATCTCTCCAACGAGTGGCGTGACGCTGTCCAGACGACATTCCTGCCGCAGCTGGGCGATCATTATCGCGC
The DNA here is from genome assembly GCA_035718325.1 of Gemmatimonadales bacterium. GTDB lineage: Bacteria > Gemmatimonadota > Gemmatimonadetes > Gemmatimonadales > GWC2-71-9 > DASTHG01. The sequence goes on from DASTHG010000021.1 coordinate 3,986, forward strand.
GCGCCGCATCGCGCAGCCGCTGCTCACCGAAAAGCGCACCGGCGGCGGCTACCATCTCTCCCCCGCCCTCACCCCCGACGGCCGCGAAGTCGCGTTCTTCGGCGAGCGCAATTCATTCTTCATCGACCTCTATCTCGCTGACGCCGAGTCGGGACGCACGCTGCGGCGCATGGTGAAGTCCACCATCAACTCGAACTACGAGAGCCTGCGGTTCGTCAATTCGTCCGGGTCGTTCTCCCCCGACGGGCGCTATTTCGCGATCGCCGCCAAGCGCAAGCAGCACGAGGATCTGGTGATCCTCGACGTGCGCCGTGGCCGCGAAGAGCGGCGCATTCAGGTGCCGCTCAACGGCATCGAGACCCCGGCGTGGTCTCCTGACGGCCAACAGATCGTGTTCGTCGGATTCGACGGCGGCCTGTCCGACCTGTTCGTGATCAACCGCGACGGCACCGGGTTGCACCGGCTCACACACGACAAGTACGCCGACCTGCTCCCCGCCTGGTCTCCCGACGGCAAGACGATCGCGTTCACCACCGACCGCGGCGGCACGACCGACTTCGATCAGCTGCGCTTCGGGAACATGCGGCTGGCGCTCTACCACCTGGACGGCGGCACCATCGAGATGCTGCCGCACATGGACGAGGGCAAGAACGTCAACCCCGCCTGGGCGCCCGACGGCCGGTCGATCGCGTTCGTGTCCGACCGGACCGGGATCAGCAACCTGTACCTCTACGATCTCAATGAGAACGCGGTCTACCAGTTGACCGACGTCTTCACCGGCGTCTCGGGGATCACACCGATCTCCCCTGCCCTCTCCTGGGCCCGCCAGGCCGACCGCCTCGCGTTCGCCTACTACGAGAACGGCGAGTACAACGTCTATTCGGTCGACAATCCGCGTTCGCTCAAGCGCCAGCCGTATCAGGACCGGCCGGCCCCGGGCCCCGTCATGCTGCTCGCCGCCGGCGCGTCCAAACACGACACCACCAGCCTGGCGGTGCTGCGCCGCGATTCCGCTCCCTCGACCGCAACGACCGCGGCCACGCCAGTGCCCAGCGGCTCGGGCGGCGCCGTGTCGGTGTATCGCCCGCCGTCGGGAGGCTTCCGCCCGTCGAGCGGGGCACCCGAGCCGGCGGATTCGTCGGCGGTGGGTCCCGCGCCGGTGTCGGTCCGCACGCTGCTCGACTCGGCGACGTTGTCGCTGCCCGATACGACCGAGTTTTCGGTGCGTCCGTATAGCGTCCGCTTCACGCCCGACTATACGGCGCGCCCCACGATCGGGTATGCGCGCGACAACTTTGGACGCGGCTTCTTCGGCGGCGCGGCGGTCTCGCTGTCCGACATGCTCGGCGACCACACGCTGCAATTCGCCGGAGCCGTGAACGGCCGGATCAGTGAGGCGCAGATCTTCGCGGCCTACATCAATCAGCGCAACCGCCTGAACTGGGGCGTGGGCGGGTCGCAGACACCGTACTACTTCTTCCAGCCGAGCACGATCAGTGTGCAGCAGCTCGACACCGTCGGCGACAGCGCCGTCGTCTCGAGCCTCAACTTGCAGCGCTACGTGGTGCGCGACCTGTTTGCGGAATCCTATTATCCATTCAGCCGCTTCAGCCGCGTCGAGCTCGGCGTCCACGGCGTGAATCTCGATATCGCCACCCTCTCGTTCAACGACTATTACGACCTCAACAGTGGGTTGTACGAGTTCTCAACTCAGACTACCACCAACCACCGCTCGCTCGCCTACGTCCAACCGAGCATCGCCCTGGTGCACGACAACGCGATTTTCGGCTACGTCGGGCCGTTTGCCGGATCGCGATCGCGCTTTGGGATCTCCCCCGCGTTCGGCAGCAAGCAGTTCACCACCTACACGGGGGACTACCGTCGTTATCTGTTCGCGCGGCCGTTCACGCTCGCCATCCGAGGGTTGGTCTACGGCAACACCGGGCGGGACGCCAACCTGTTCCCGATCTACCTGGGCAGCACCGAGCTGATTCGCGGATACACGTCGGGCTCCATCTTCAACCACGAGTGCGCCACCGCCGCCTCCGTCGATCCGCAGAGCCTCACCGGCTGCGACGCGCTCGACCGCCTGATCGGCACGCGCATCGCCGTCGCCAATGTCGAGCTGCGCTTCCCGCTCACCCGCAGCCTGGTGCTCGGCTTCCTGCCCGTCGGGCTGCCGCCGATCGAGGGCGCGCTGTTCTACGACGCCGGCGTCGCCTGGAATTCGGGGGACGTGTTGCACTGGCGTATCAATCCGTCGGCGGGTCCCACCGACAAAGGCCTGCTCCGTAGCTACGGCGGTGCCATCCGCGTGAACCTGCTCGGCTTCGTCATCCTGCGTTTCGACGTGACCAAGCCGTTGGACCGCGTGTATAACAAGGCGTATTGGACGGTCAGTCTCGGTCCAACGTTCTAACTCCGCGTCATTGCACCACTTGCATTGGCCTCGCCGCATTTTTATCTTGCGGCGAGGCCATTTTGGTACCTATTCGGTCCCTCCTGCCCCTCGTGGTCACGGTGCTCTGGGGTTGTCAATCTCGAGCGCCGGGTGCAGCGTCTTCACAATCGGTTGCCAATTCTGCAGTTAAGGGCCAAATCGGCCCCTCCGGTCGCGGCGCCGCGTTTGCCATTCGCGTCTCGACCGGTGGCGGGACGCCGCTGCTCTATCGCCTCCCCGCCCTGTCCCCGCTCCCCAACGCGCTACGGGGGAAACTGCCTCCCATCGAGCGGGTCATCGGCGTCGATCCCGAGGCGGCGCAGCTGTTCGTGCGCACCGCCAAGCGAGTGATACTCGCCTACGATCTCGAAAGCGGCCGGGTGGACTCCGTCGTGGCCGACGTGCAGCTCTCGACCCTCGGCCCCGACGGCACGCTCTACGCCGTCGACTCGAAGCACCGCGTGACGACGCTGTCGCGCCGCGTGCGGCTCATGTGGCCCCACCCGCTGGACGGCGATCCCGCCGATCTGTTCGGCGCGACGAACGAGCGTCTCGTCGCCACCGTCGGGGGCGGGAAGCCCACGCTCATCGTCGCTGCGGCGGACCAGCCGCAGGCCTCACGCCCGCTCCCCGCCGAAGGCGACGTAGCGGCGAGTCGGTGGGGCGACCTCGTGGCGGTGGCGAGCGATTCCGGTGTGACGCTGCTCGATCCGCTGGGGCGGCGCGACGCGGCCTTCATCTCGATCTCGGACCATCCGCGTGCGCTGCTGTTCTCTCCGTCCGGGCATCGCGTGTACGTCGGCAGCCGCTCGGGACTCGGGCTCCGCGTCATCGACCGCTACTCGCTGCGCGAAATCGACGGCGTGGCGTTGCCGACGCCCGCCGCGGCACTGCGACTCGATCCGCTGGGGCAGTGGCTCTTGGCGCGGCCGACGGTGGGCGACACGGTGTGGGTGGTGAACCTCCCGATCAAGCAGCTGGTGGGCGGCCTCCCCACGGCCTGGCTCGGCGACTTGCCGACGATCGCGCCCGACGGATCGCTGCTGCTGCGCAGCGGCGACGACATCGCCGCCGTGCGCCCCGATTCACTCAAGGAAGTGGGTCGCATCACGAACGCGGCGAGCGATCTGTGGGTGGCGACGAGCTGGGCCCCACGCGGCGCCACGACGCCGAGCGCCGCCGCCGTGGCGGCGAGCGACTCGGGTGCCGGGGAGGGCCCGCTCTACGTGCAGGTGTCGGTGTCGCGCAACGCCACCTGGTCGCAGCAGATGGCCGACGAGCTGACGCGTGCCGGATTGGCCGCCAAGGTGCTGCCGCCCGCGACGGCCGATGAAGGCTTTCGCGTAGTGCTCGGCCCCTACAACACGCGCGAGCAGGCCGAAGGTATCGGCAAGAAGCTCGGGCGCCCCTACTGGATCTACCACCCCGGTCAGTGACGCTGCGCCCACTGCCCCGATCCCGGCTCGACCGGATTGCGCCGCTGTTGCTGAACGGGTCGGCGCTCGTCGTCCTCGTTCCGGCGACCGACGACATGGCGTGGGCCGCGGAAGCGGCGTGGGGAGTGGCGCGGGCCGCAGCGGGCGGCGGGAGCGGCAAGCGGCGCGAGGTGGCGTTGGTCGATCTCTGCCTCGAGGCGCCGCTGCTGCACATCGGCAAGCATGCCGCAGCCGCACCCGGCATCACCGAAGCGTTCACGCACGAAACCTCGCTCAACGACCTCGCCCAGGATATCGACGGCGTGCACTTCCTGCCGGCCGGCACGCCCGAATCGGACGCCATCACGGTACGATCCGCTGCGCGGTGGCGCCGCCTGCACGCCGGCTTCCGCAATGAAGGCGCGCTGCTGCTCGTCTGCCTCCCGGCCGATCACCTGAACGAGCTCGGGGCCGATCCCGAGGGCGTAATCGCCCTGGCGCCGGGCGGCGTGGACCTGGGTTCGACCACGGGACGCGCACTGCTCGCCGCCCGGGACCGCGGCGTGGAGCTGCTTGGCGTCGTCCGGGAGCGCTGGAGCGCGGCGACGCCCGCGATGCCGGCAACCGGACGGCCGCGGGTGCGCCACGGGCTGGTGGCGTTCGGCCTCGCCGCCGCCGTCACTGCCGCCCTCATCGTCGCAACCAACAAGCCTGGAACGCCCGTCGCGCCGGCCGCCCCTGCCCCCGCCCCCGGAGCACGAGAGACGTTCGGGACGGCACGGGCACCCGCCTCTGCCGAACCGACCATCCCGCTGCCCATGTTGTCCGCCGCCGATTCGAGCGGCTGGATGCTGCAGCTCGCCGCGTACGGCGCGCCGGGCCGCGCCCTCAGTCACGTGGATCGCCTCGTCGCCGCCGATCTGCCGGCGGTCGTCAGCCCCCTGACTCCGGATGTATCGGGGGCAGTGTGGTATCGCGTGCTGGCGGGAATGTATCGGACGCGCGAAGACGCGATGGCGGCACGGCGCACACTGTGGCGCCGTGGTCTCGCAGCGCGCGGTGAGGGAACGCCGGTCTTCGCCCCTTACTCCGTGGCCCTCACCAGACCGAACGACGCCGACCGGTTGCGCGGCGCAGGACTCGCAGGCGTTCGTTGGGGGCAGCGCGGCCCAGTCCTCGTGGGCGCGTTCGAGCACCCGGAAGCGGCCAGCGTTACGATGACCGCGCTGCAGCACGCCGGCATCGCCGCCACACTCATTCAGCGCACGGATCGGACCCAATGAGATTGAGCCGGCTCGAGCTGGTGGGCTTCAAGTCCTTCGCGGGATCGGTGGAGCTCCCCTTCGACCTCGGCGTCACGGCCATCGTCGGGCCGAACGGCTGCGGCAAGTCGAACATCTCCGACGCCGTGCGCTGGGTGCTGGGCGAGCAGTCGCCGCGCCTGCTGCGCGGCGGCAAAATGGAGGACGTGATCTTCCAGGGTTCGACCGGCCGCCGCCCCGTGAACGTGGCCGAAGTCTCACTGGTATTCGACAACTCCGACGGCTCGCTGCCGATCGCCTACCAGGAAGTCGTGATCACGCGCCGGCTGTCGCGCTCGGGTCAGAGCGACTATCTGTTGAACCGGTCACCAGTGCGGCTGCGGGACATTCAGGATCTGCTGCGCGGAACGGGACTCGGGGCGGATGCCGCGGTCGTGATGGAAGCGAAGATGATCGACGCGCTGCTGTCGGAAAAAGCCGAGGAGCGGCGCGCGCTGTTCGAGGAAGCCGCCGGCATCGGGCTGTACCGCAACCGCAAGCAGAGCTACGAGCGCCGCCTCGAGGAAACAGCGGGCGATCTGGCGCGGCTCGAGGATCTCATCTCCGAGGTGCAGACGCAGGTCCGCAGCCTGGCGCGCCAACGCGGCAAGGCGGAGCGCTACGAGAAGATGGTCGAGGAGCGTTTCGGCGTCGCGATCACTCTGGTGCGCCGCGAGCTCGAGGATCTCGATCTGGCACTCGGGGCCCTTGGCGTCCGCACCCGCGAGCTCGCCGAGAGTACGCCGGCCGCCCGCAGCCGGTTCGACGAGGCGGAAGGCGGTCGGGAGACGCGCGTGCGAGAGCGTCATGCCGCCGAGATGCGGCGCGCCGAGATGGAACGGCAATTGGGTGAGTCGAAGCTGGAAGCCGAGCGGTTGCAGAGCGACCTGGCGCTGGCGGCGGAGCGCCTCACCAACGCCGCGCAGCGCCGCGACCGGGCCCTCGAGGAACGCGCCGATCGCGACCGCCGCGCCGGTCAGGCGACGCGCGAGCGCGACGCCGCCGAGAGTGAGCGCGCCCAGGTTGAGAACGACCTGGCAGGGGTGAGCGCCGAGCTGGCGCGCCGCACCGGCGTCGAGGGAGAAGTCCGCGACCGGCTCGGAAAACTGCGCGACACAGTGCGCCGGCTCGAGGCGGAGCTGCAGCAGGTGAGCGAAGCGGCGCGCACGCTCGAGATCGAGCGGGCGGCGCTGGAGCGCGAGCGCGAGGAGCTGCGCGAAGCGCTGCGGCAGGCCACCGCCGATCGCACCACGCGCCAGCAGGCCGCGACGGCGGCGGAGCAGGCGCTGACCGGAGCGATGCGCTCCGCGGGCACGGCAGCGCAGGCGGCGGTGCGGGCCGTCGAGACGGTGCAGCTGGCGCGCCACCGCGTGGCGGCGCTCGAGGAACAAGAATTGACGGCGCATTCGGCCCGGCGCCAGGCGGAGAACGCGTGGTCGCAACTCTCCGCCCGCCACGACGCGCTGGCGGAGCTCGATCGCGGGCACGTCGGGCTCGCCCCGGCGGCCCAGGCGCTGCTCGACGCGCGCAAGCAGTTCGGCGATGCCGTGCTCGGACCGCTGTCGGACTTCGTGCGCACCAGCCGGCGCGACGCCGAGCTGGCGGAGCGTCTGCTGGGCGAGTGGCTGCAGGCGGTCCTGGTGCGCGACCAGGCGGCCGCCGAGGCAATTCGCCAGTGGCACGCCAAGACGCAGCCGGGTCCGCTCGTGTTGTTGCCGTGTACACCGGGGCCCCGCCTCGCCGCGGATGGACATCCGCTCCGCGACGACCTGCGGGTCGACGGTCCGGCCGTGGCGTGGGTGCGCGCCCTGCTCACCGGCCACGAAGTGCTCGATGACGGCCGCACGCTGCGGCGTGCCAACGGCGCGATGTTCCTGGACGGCGGCTCGGCCGGGGCCGGCCCGTTGCAACGCCGTGCCGAGCTCGAGGCGTTGACGGCCGACCTGGCCGAGGCGGCCGCGGCGCGCGACCGTACGCAGGCCACGCTCGACAAGACGCTGCAGGATCTCGCCGCGGCGCAGGCGGCGCTCGGGGAGGCGGCCGGGTCCGCCGAGCGGTCGCGGGGTGAAGAACTCGAATCTGGCGCGCGCAAGGGCGAGGCGGAACGCGCGCTCGCCCACGCCAAACGCGATCTCTCCGAGGCATCTGCACAGGCGGAACGGCTCAATCAGCGACTGATCGACGTCGAGTCCCGGCTGCGCGCGCTGGACGGGGAGTTGCAGGAGCGCGGCAAGGCCAGGCGCACGGCCGACGAGCTGCTCGCCAACGAGCGGGCCGCCCTGGTCGCCGTCGAGACGGAGCAGGAGCAGGCGCGGGAGCAGCGCGTGCACTGGCAGGTGGAAGCGGCCCAAATGGAAGCGCGTCTCAGTGGCGCGCGCGAGCGGGCCGAGCGGGCCGGCGGCGAAGCCGATCAGGCCCGGCAGGATTCCACCGCGCTGGCGGAGGAGGTCGCCCAGATCGACCGGACGACCGCGGAGCTCACGACGCAGCGGGCCCAGTGGCACGACGCCCTGCAGGAACGCAAACTGGCGCTGGCCGAGCTCGAGACAGCGACGCGCGACGCCGCAACCGTAGTGACGCAAGCCGAGGCCGCCGTGGCCGCTGCCGAAGCGGGGGTGGAGACGGCGCGAACGGCACTGACGGCGCTGAGCGACGAGGAGCACCGGCTCGCCGTGGAGCGCACCGAGCTCGAAGGACGCAAACGCGCGACGGCCGAGCGTGTGGAAGCGGAGTGGCGCAAGCCGCTGACCCAACTGCTGCACGACGCGCCGGATGTCGCCGGGGATCTGGAGTGGCTGCGCTCGGAAAACGAGCGACTGCGCGGCGCCATCGACGCCGTAGGGCCGGTGAACGCGCTCGCCGTCGAGGAGCACGCCGAGGAAACGAAGCGCCTCGAGTTCCTCATGACGCAGCGCGACGATCTCGTTTCCGCCCGTGCGTCGTTGCAGCAGGCGGCGCGCGAGATCGACCAGACGGCGAAGACGCTGTTCCTCGAATCGTTCGGCAAGGTGCGCGAGAATTTCCGCGCCGTGTTTCAGACGCTGTTCGGCGGCGGTGAGTGCGACGTGCGCCTCGCCAACGAAGACGAGCCGCTCGAGAGCGAGATCGAGATCCACGCGGCCCCGCGCGGCAAGCGCACCCAGCGCATCCACCTGCTCTCGTCCGGCGAGCGCACCCTCGTCGCGGTGTCGCTGCTGTTCGCCATCTTCCTTGCCTGCCCCAGCCCGTTCTGCCTCCTCGACGAAGTGGACGCCCCGCTCGACGACGCCAACGTCGGGCGCTACGTCCGCCTGCTCTCGGAGTTCAAAAGTCAGACGCAGTTCATCGTCATCACGCACAATCCCCGCACGATGCAGGCCGCCGACGCCGTCTACGGCGTGACGATGCAGGAGCCCGGCGTCTCGACCATCGTCGGCGTCCGCCTCGGTCAGCTCGCCAAGACCGCCTGAGGTCCGCATGCCCCGGAGTCGTCGGGCTCGTGGACACTGGTCCCGGGCCGCCGCCCTCATCGCCCTCGCCCTCCCGGGGACGCTGACCGCTCAGCGACCGGTGATCTCCGCGCCGCTCGCGCGGGCCATGACGAGCGGCCGCGACACCACGTTCACGGTGTGGTTCTTCGTGCGCCGCGACGTCCCCCTCGCGGACGCCGCGCTGCGTCTGCGTGCGGCAGGAGTGATTCCCCGCACCGTGAGCCGCTGGTTGCACGCCGTCAGCGCGCGTGTATCGGCGCAGGCGTTGATTTCACTGGGCCGCGAACGGTGGATCGGCCGCATCCAGCCCCTGGGGCGCTGGCGGCGCGTCGCGCGACCGAACCGGATCGACGAAGGGGCGGTACTGGTCGGCGACACCTGCGCCGCCGGCGGTGACCCCACGTACGGCCCCTCCGAGATGCCATATCGCCAGCTGCACCTGCGCCCGCTTGCCGACGCCGGGGTGAACGGCAGCGGCGTGCGCATCGCGATCCTCGATGCCGGATTCAATACTCAGGACCCCGTCTTCACCGGGGTGACGGTGACGGCGCAGCACGATTTCGTGTTCGGCGATTCGGTGGTGCGCGACCAGCCGAACGACCAGCCCGGCGCGCAGTTCCACGGGACGGCCGTCTGGTCGCTGTTCGCAGGACTGGTTCCGGGGCGGCTCGTGGGGATCGCACGCGGGGCGAGCTACCTCCTCGCCAAGACCGAGGACATCCGCTCGGAAACCCGCGTGGAGGAGGACAACTACGTCGCCGCGCTGGAGTGGGCTGACTCGATCGGCGTCGACATTGTGTCGTCGAGCCTCGGCTACCTGTCGTTTGATAACGGCTTCAGCTACACGCCGTCTCAGCTCAACGGCGACGTCGCCGTCACCTCCGTGGCCGCCGACTCCGCGGCGGCCCGCGGCATCCTCGTGGTGACCGCCGCCGGCAACGAGGGCCCCGGGTTCCGGACCCTAATCACTCCCGGAGACGCGCATGCGGTCATCACCGCCGGCGCCGAAGACTCGCTCGGCACGATTACCGGCTTCTCATCGCGTGGGCCCACGGCCGACGGACGGCTCAAGCCCGATCTCACCGCGCCCGGGCTCGATGTCTGTACCGACGCCGGTGGCTCGCTGGGCCGGCTCGCCGGGACATCGTTCTCGACGCCGCTGCTCGCGGCTGCGGCAGCGCTGCTGAAGCAGCTGCATCCGGCACTGGGACCGCTGGCGCTGCGTGACGCACTCCGAGCGCACGCGTCGAACTACGCGACGCCGGATTCGACTCGCGGGTGGGGGCGGCCCGACGTCACTGCCGCGGCCACGTTTGCCGGCGGGGTGACGCCGCTCGCGCCGCTGCCGCCCACGCTGGCGTCCATCACCCCGGATTTCGCGTGGTCGGTCGGGGCGATCCCGGGATTCGCGCAGCCGGTGACCTACCGGCTGCGAGTGGCCCGCGATTCGTCGTTCCTGACCGTGTTCGTCGATTCCCAGCTCAGCATCGCGCAGTACTCATTACGCCAACCGCAAAAACCCGGTGCTTCGCTCTTCTGGCGCGTGGAAGCGGTCAGTGCGACGGCCGAGTCGGTGTCGACCGGTGTCGTAGGGCCGATCGCCGTTCCCGCCTGGGCCCGGCTCACCTCCCTGGCGGATAGCGGCGGATCGACGACGCCCGACACGCAACCCACGTTCACCTGGTCGCCCACGCCGATCGCGAGCCCCCCTGGACCGTTTCATTACGACGTGTTCGTGTTTCGGACCGGAATCCCGATTCCGGTGTTCGGCGCCGGCGGACTCACCGACACCACGTTTCAGATCCCGCGGCCGCTCGAGCGCAACGCGACCTACCGCTGGGAGCTGATCGTGCATGCCGGAGCCGATACGTCACGAATCGCCGCGTCGCGGCCGTTCGTGATTCTCGAGACCGGCGCGCCGCCCGCGACGCTGCTGTACCAGAACTTCCCCAATCCCTTCCCGTCGGCCGCGCAGGCGGCGACGTGTATCTGGTTCGACCTCGCCACGCCGAGCCAGGTGGAGCTCGACGTTCTGACGCTGCGCGGCGGCATCGTCCGCCACGTGCTACCGAGCCCGAGCGTCCCCGCGATCTTGTCACCCGGCCGCTACGGCCGCGGCACCACGGGTGCGAGTCTCTGTGACGAGCGATTCACATGGGACGGGCGCGCAGACGACGGGGAGTGGCTCCCCGCCGGGGTCTACCTGTACAAGTTGAAGGTGGGAAGCCTTATTCAGTTCAAACGACTCGTGTACCTCGGAAGGACGCACTGATCCCGTGGAGCTGATTACCATCGGCACCGGCACCGTGGCCCCCTCGGCGCATCGCACCTCCGCCGCGCACTTCGTGCGCCGCAACGGCGTGCAGCTGCTGCTCGACTGCGGACCGGGAACACTGCATCGCCTCGCGGCGTTCGCCATCCCCTGGCCGTCGATCACCCACGTCGCGCTGACGCACTTTCATCCCGACCATTTTGCCGACCTGCCGATGCTCGTGTACGCGCTCAAGTACACGACGCGGCCGCCGCGCGAAGATCCGCTCGTGATTCTCGGACCGCGCGGCGTCGTGCGCCTGCTCCGCTCGCTGGCGGAAGGCTACGGCTCCTGGCTCCTGGACCCCGGGTTTCCGATCGTCATTCTGGACGTCCAGCCCGGCGAACCGTTTCCGCTGGACGGCGAGCTCACGCTCGAAGCCTTCCCAGTGCCCCACACCGAAGAGAGCGTGGCGCTCGGCCTGACCGCTCCGGAGGGCCGGTTGGTGTATACGGGAGACACGGGGCCGTCGCAGGAGCTGGCCCGGTGGGCCAAGGGCTGCAGCCTGTTGCTCGCAGAGTGCTCCCTTCCGGAAACGATGGCGATGGACATTCATCTCACGCCCGAGCGTGCGGGAGAGCTGGCCCAGGCGGCGGGAGCGAAACGGCTCGTTCTGACGCACTTTTATCCCCCCGTCGAGACACCGGATCCGGCGCGCGGCGCGGCGACCCGCTTCACGGGTCCCGTGACCGCGGCGAGCGACGGGGAACGGTTCACCATCTGATGAAGGGATGACGTCGTGTTGATCGTGATGCGCCACGGGGCGACCGAGGAAGAAGTCCAGCGGGTCATTACGGTGATTCGCGACATGGGCTACCAGGCGCGCCCCATGCCCGGTTCGCAGCGCACCGCGGTGGGGCTGGTGGGCAACGATGGACGGGTCGATTCCTCCCGGCTCGAAGGCCTCGCCGGCGTGCAGGAAGTGATCCACGTCTCCCAGCCCTACAAGCAGGTGAGCCGCGAGTGGCAGCCGGAGAATACCGTGGTGCGGTTCCCGGGCGGCGTCGCGATCGGCGGATCCGAGGTCGCCGTCATCGCCGGTCCCTGCTCCGTCGAGTCCGAAGCCCAGGTCATTCAGGCAGCCCGGCACGTGCGCGAGGCGGGCGCGGTAATTCTGCGGGGCGGCGCGTTCAAGCCGCGCACGTCGCCCTATTCGTTCCAGGGGTTGGGGCGGCCGGCGCTGCAGCTGCTCGCCAAGGCGCGCGAAGAGACGGGGCTCCTCATCTGCACCGAGGCGATCGACGTCGAGGGCGTGGGATGGGTGTCCGAGGTCGCCGACATCATCCAGATCGGCGCACGCAACATGCAGAATTTCTCGGTGCTGCGCGCGGCGGGACGCGCCGGCAAGCCCGTGCTGCTGAAGCGCGGCATCTCGGCGACGATCACGGAGCTGTTGCTGTCGGCGGAGTACCTGTTCGCCGAGGGCAACCACGACGTGATCCTCTGCGAGCGCGGTATCCGCGGGTTCGATACCGCAACCCGCAACGTGTTCGACCTGGCCGCGATCCCGGTGGTGCAAAAGCTGTCCCACCTCCCGATCATCGCCGACCCCTCCCACGCCACCGGGCTGCGCGACAAAGTCATTCCGATGGCCCGCGCCGCGGTCGCTGCGGGCGCCGACGGCCTCATCGTCGAGGTGCACCCCAACCCCGAAGTGGCGAAGTCCGATGGCGCGCAATCGCTCTTCCCCGAGCAGTTCACACAGTTGATGCGCGAGGTTCGAGTGATCGCCGAGGTGATCGGGCGGCGGGTGGCGGAACCGACGGCGGTGGGAGCCTAGAAACAAAACAGAATGTCGAATGTAGAATGTCCAATGTCGAATGCCCACTTGAAAGGCTTGCTCGCTTCAATCCTCTGCGCGGTGGTTGTGTTGGGCTTCCGGCCGACTCCCCAGGATCCCTGGCCGATCCTCGACCACGCCAGCGCGATCTATCAGACGGTCCAGACGCTGTCCGCCGATTTTGTACAAGTGATCGAGAACCCGATGGTGGGGCCCCCGGACACGACGCGCGGCCGGTTGTTCCAGCAGCGCCCCAGCCTGTTCGCGATGCGCTTCAACGTGCCGCCGAGCGACCGCATCGTGGCCGACGGGAAATACCTCTGGGTCTACACGCCGAGCACCACCCCCGGCCAGGTCATTCGGAGCCGGATCCCTGAGACGGGGACCACGGGCCCGAATCTCATCGGGCAGTTCGTGGAGCGCCCCCGCGAGCGGTATACGGCGCGCTATGTCCGTGCGGACTCGACCGCGGCCGGATGGATCGACGTCGTGGCGCTCACGCCGCGCGACTCCACGCTGCCCTACTCCGGCGCGACGATCTGGGTTGGTCGTGGCGACGGCCTGGTGCACCGGCTCGAGATCGACGAGTCGGGCGGCCAGGTGCGCCGCGTGTGGCTGTCGCGGCTCCTCCTGAACGCCCCGGTCCCCACCGCCGAATTCCACTTCACGCCGCCGCACGGCGTAACGGTCGTCAACCAGTAGCCAGCGCCCGCTCCAGGCGGGCGATCATGTCGGGGGCGAGACCGGGGCGTACCAGCTCCAGCACCACCCGCCCCAGCTCGCGATAGAGGACTCGCTCCCGATCAGGAAGCGCGCGCAGGTGGCGGGCGAGGGTGTCGACGTCGCCGCGCACGACCGGGCCCGTGAGCGCGCCCTCGGGTCCGGTGCGGGTCAGGTTGTCGAACGTGCCGCGCACCAGCGGCGCCAGGGCGGCCCAGGCGTCCTCCCGGCTTAAACCCGCCCGCTCGAACAGCTGCTGCGCGATCGCTTCCACCACGACGAAATAGTTCGACGCGAAGACGGCGCCGGCGTGATACAGCGTCTTGTGCTCGGGGCGCAACTGAAAGGGGTGCAACCCGATGTCGCGCGCCAGCCGCTCCGCCGTGGCGACCGCCCGCGCGTCTCCTTCCACCGCGGCCCACGCGCCGCGCACGTGGTCCGGCGTGCGTTCCGGCTCGACCAGCGTCTGCAACGGATGCAGGGATCCCAGGGCGGCGCCGCTGCTGCGCAGGCTCTCGAGCGCGCGGTGATCGAGCGACCCGGAGAGATGCAGCACCACCTGATCGGAACGGACGGCGCCGGTCGCGCTCAGCGCGGTGGCCAGCGGAGCAATGGCATCGTCCGGGACCGCGCAGACGATCACTTCGACGCGGTCGACCCATGGCGGTGCCGCACCCGGGGCGCCGGTCGTAAGGGTGAGAGGAACGGGAACGGGCTTGGCGCGCCGCCCGTGCAGCCAGACATCATGTCCGGCCTGCGCCCAGGCGAGTGCCAAGCCCGTTCCTGCCCGACCAGGGCCGATCACCCCCACCCGAACGGTGGAGGTGGGGCCCGTCACGGGCTGCGCGTCTGCGCCGTCGAGGCGGCCGCCAGCGAGAGCAAGTCCTGTGGCGAGCGGGCCCGCCGTGCCAGCGTGAGCGCTTCCTGCACCTGGTGGTCGTCCCGCATCCGCCGCAGCACTTCGGCCGACCGCCCGAAGACGTAGCGCGCCACCTCGTAGCCGAGCTGGTCGGGAATGAGGCTCCTGGCGCCGACCAGCGCGCTGTCGGGGATCGCGGCACCGCGCTGGCGCAGGCGGCTCAACACTTCGTTCACCATCGCCGACGTCACCTGAAAGTCGGACGCCGTGACGCCGTGATCCGACTTCAGCTCGAGGGCGTACCCCGTGAGCACGTCGCGGAAGACGGCGACGTTGGCGCCGAGCGACTTCATGAACGTGCGCTCAGCAGTCGTGAACGTGTCTTGCGACGCGAAGATATCGGGACGGATCCCGCCACCGCCGCGCACCGTCCGTCCCGCGTCGGTGTGGAACGCGGGGAGGCTGTCGGGAACGGTGTCCTTCCCCTCCGCTGCGCTCTCGACTTGCGCGACCTGATCCTCTTCACTCTTGCTGACACGCTGAATGGTGCGGCCGCTGGGCGTGTACCAGCGGGCGGTCGTGAGTTTCAGCGCCGTTTCGGGCGAGAGCACGTACAGGGACTGCACCAGACCCTTGCCGAAGGTCGGCGTGCCGACCACCAGGGCGCGGTCGTGGTCCTGCAGCGCGCCCGCGATGATCTCGGCGGCGCTCGCGGTGCCGCCGTTCACGAGCGTCACGATCGGGAGCTTGGGCCACTTCTGCTGGCGATCGTCGCGGTAGGTGTGCGTGGCATCGGGGGCGCGTCCGCGCGTCGCCACGACTTCCTGTCCCTGATCGAGGAACAGATCGCTCACGCCGATTCCCTGGTTCAACAGCCCGCCCGGGTTGTTACGCAAATCGAAGATGAGGGACTTCATCCCCTTGCCGATCAAGCTATCGACGGCGAGCCGGACCTCTTCCGCCGACGTCTGGCTCACCGGGCTGAGCGATACGTAGCCTACTTTGTCGTCCAGCATCATGGCGATCTGCACCGAGCGCACGTGGATCTTCGCCCGCGTGAGCTTGAAGATGATCGGGTCGTTCACCCCGATGCGGCGAATCTTCAGTTCGGCGCTTGTCCCCGGCGTGCCGCGCAGCTGCTTCACCGCCTCGTCTTGCTTCCAGCCTTCGGACGAGCGCCCGTCGACGGAGATGATCTCGTCGCCCGTCTGGACGCCGGCGCGCTCGGCAGGCGTGTCGGGCAGCGGGGCGATGACGGTGATCCAGCCGTTGCGCACGTCGATCTGCAGACCGAGGCCGCCGTAGTCGCCGCTCGTCTGCTCGTTCAGCGCGTGGAAGTCGTCCGGCTTGAGATAGGTGGAATAGGGATCGTGCAGCTGATCGAGGAAGCCGTCGATCGCCATCTGGTAGAGCTTGCGCTCATCGATCGAGTCCACATAGAAGTCCGCGACCCGCGACAGCACGTCGTCGAACAGCCGCGCCTGCTGGTACACGGTTCCCTGGGGTCCGGAGTCGCGCTGCAGCAGCCACGCCCCCGTCACGAGCGCCATGCCGGACATCGCCAAAACGAGCAGCCATTTGCGATTCATGAGCTACCTCGGGTTGAAATCGCCGTCACCGCCGCCAGCTCGCGCCAGGCGGCTTCCAGCACCGTGGGTTTCGACGGCGTTGCATCGATATGCACCACGCCCGGGCCGCTCGCCGCAGCATACGCCGCGCGCACCCGCTCGTGGAAAGCATCGTCTTCCCGCTCGAAGCGGTCCTTCACTTTTCGTGCCCGCCGCTGCCGCTCCCGGCCCAGGTCCACCGGCAGATCGAGCACTAACGTCAGATCGGGTACCAGCCCGCCGGTCGCGAGCCGCAGCGCCGCATCGACCTCGGCCGCCGGGAGCCCACGTCCCGCCACCTGGTACGCACGCGTCGACAGGTCGAACCGGTCAGCGAGTACGACCTGGCCCGCCTCGAGCGCCGGCCGGATGACCCGATCCACCAGGTCTGCCCGGGCAGCCAGTATCAAGAATAACTCCGCCGCGTCCGACATTTCATGCCGGGAGCGCAAGGCGACCTTGCGGGCCGCCTCGGCCACCGGGGTTCCCCCGGGCTCGCGCACCGACAGCGCCTGGAAGCCCTCCGCCAGGAGCCGCCCTGCGAGGGCCCGGACGAGCGTCGATTTCCCCGCCCCTTCCGGCCCCTCCAGCACGATGAAGGCCCCGCCCGCTGCCGTCATCCGAGGGTGATGATGGGACTCGCGGCGCCCTTCTGGATACCCTCGTAAATGCGGGCGTTCACCTTCGCCATCAGTTTCTCGAAGTTCGATTGGGCAACGGCCATGTGCTGGTACACCGGGTTTACCTGGATGCTTTGAACGGTCTTGTCGTGCCGTTCTGCCTGCTCTTGGGTGGGCTCATTGCCGGCACGCGCGGCCTTCTCGATTTCCCCGGCGATCTTCTCCATCTCGGCGAGGAGCCGCTGGCAGTCGGCGTCATCGCGCAGCTGGTCGCTGGCGCGCTTCAGCGCCTTGTATTCGTCGGTTTGCCCGATCAGCCGGCCGAGATCCTGCGCCTTCTCTTCGATCACGACGTCCTCCCGCGAGAGTGCATCAGCGCATAGCGTGGGCGTCCGAACAGATCGGGCACGATGCGCACCCGGTCCCAGCCGGCGGCATGGGCCAGATCCCGCACCGCCACCGCGCGCCGCTCATCGATCTCCAGGGCCAGCAGACCGCCCGGCTCGAGCCGCTCCGCCGCCCCCGCGATCAGGGCGCGAGTCGCATCGAGACCATCCACGCCGCTCGTCAGCGCGAGCCGTGGCTCGAAGGCGCGCACGGCATGGTCGAGCGCCGTCCACTCGTCGTCGGTGAGATACGGCGGATTCGATACGATGGCCCGGTAGCGGCCGCTGCGCAGAGGCTCGAGCAGATCCCCTTCCAGCACGTCGACCGGCAGCCCGGAGCGGGCTGCGTTCGCGCGGGCGAGCGCCGCTGCGGACGGCGACGGCTCGGTCGCGACGATACGATCGAAGCGTCCTTCGAGAGCGAGCGACAGGGCGATACAGCCGGACCCCGTTCCGATATCGGCGACCCACCCGCCCGGGTGTTCCGCGGCCCAGGCGAGCACGAGCTCGACCAGTCCTTCGGTCTCCGGGCGCGGGATCAGGGCACGATCGTCGATGGTGAGGGTGAGGCGCCGGAACGCCATCTGGCCCGCCGCGTAGGCGAAGGGCATCCCCGTCAGACGGCGCGAGACCATGGCGTCGAAGCGGCGTAGCGTGTCGCCGGCGGCGCGAGCCTCGCGCGCCAACCACGCCTGCCCCGCGGGCAATCCCGCCGCCAGCTCCCAGAACCAGCCGGCCTCGCGCCGTGGATAGGCGACGCCTTCGGCGCCGAGCCGCTCCGCTGCCCGCTCGAGCGCTGCGCCGACGGTCGCGATGGACGCGGGGCGGGCGCTGGTCTCAGGCACTCATCCGCTCCTGCTCGCCGGCCTGGCGCAGTGCGTTGAGCAGATCGTCGAGCCGGCCGTCGAGCACATCGGACAGGTTGTGCGCCGAAAAGCCGATGCGGTGATCAGTGATCCGATTCTGGGGGAAATTGTAGGTACGGATCTTGGCGGAGCGATCGCCCGTTCCCACCTGGGCGCGGCGCGCGCGGGAACGTTCGGCCTCCTGTTCGGCGACCATGCGATCGAGCAGCCGCGAGCGGAGGATCTCGAGCGCCTTGAGCTTGTTTTGCAGCTGCGACTTCTGGTCCTGACACTGCACCACGAGCCCGGTGGGGATGTGCGTGACACGGACGGCGCTGTCGGTGGTATTGACGCTCTGCCCCCCGGGGCCCGACGAGCGAAACACGTCCACCCGGAGATCCTTGTCCTCGATCTTGACGTCCACTTCTTCGGCTTCGGGTAGGACGGCGACGGTGGCGGCGGACGTATGAATGCGGCCCTGTGCTTCGGTCTCGGGGACGCGTTGAACGCGATGCACCCCCGACTCGTAGCGCAGCGTGCCGTAGGCCTGCGGCCCACGGGCGGCGAACACCGCTTCCTTGAGACCGCCCAGCACTCCTTCGCTCAGCTGCAGCAGCTCGACCTTCAAGCCGCGGCGCTCGGCGAAGCGGGTGTACATGCGGAACAGGTCGGCGGCGAATAACGCCGCCTCGTCGCCGCCGGTACCGGCGCGGATCTCGACGATGGCATCGCGATCATCCAGCGGATCGGGCGGCACGAGCAGCTCGCCGAGCTGGGTCGACAGCCGCGCCACGTCGGGACGCAGCCGGTCCACGTCGTGGCGGGCCATCTGAGAAAGCTCGGGATCCTGGTCCGCCAGCAGCTCTTTTGCCTGGGAGAGCTCGGCCTCGAGCCGGGTGAGGCGATCGTGGGTTTGACGAATAGCGTCGAGCCGTGCGTGCTCGCGACCGAGCTGCTTCAGCTTGGCCGGATTCCGCGCGGTTTCGGGGTCGGCCAGCAGCCGGGCGACCTCCTCCGCCCGCGCGAGCGCCTGGCGGAGTCGGGCCTCCACGTTGTCAGCTCGCGACTTTTTCCGTGCGGTACTTCTTGTTGAAGCGCTCGACCCGGCCGGCGGTGTCGAGGAGCTTCTGCTTCCCGGTGTAGTACGGATGGCAACGGGCGCAGATTTCCACGTGAATGGCCGGCGTCGTGGAGCGCGTCTCGAACGTATTGCCGCAAGCGCATTGCACGGTCGCACGACGGTAGTTGGGATGAATTCCGGGCTTCACAAAGCACATCCTTCCTGGGTGACACGTTTCGATGCCAAGACGCGGAAATATAATTGGCACAGCGACTTGGCAGCAAGCACGTACGGATCCTGTCAGAGATACGGGTGCAATGTCCGATCATGGTTACAAACAACGGCCGGTTCCCGGGGGGTCGTCACCGCAAGTGCATCCACGGCAAGCAACTCGGTTCGACGAGGTGCGCCGAGCCATCGAGCGCAACCATTTCGGCGCTGCTTGCATCTGCCTACTCAGCGCGGCATATCACGACGCGCGTCATTTCCGCTCGATCCAGTCGCCAACCGCCAGGAGAGAATCGTGGAACGTCGTGACTTCATCAATCTCGGTGGCGCGACGGTCGGCGCCCTCTGGGTGCCCGTCTGGGGCCGCCGGGTCGATGGGTTCTGGGGGTCGCTCACGCCGGTGCCCGTCGCGGACAAGAAGGCCCTTGCCGATGTCGCCCTCAACACCGCCCGACAGAAGGGCGCCACCTACGCGGACATCCGCATCGGCCGCTACCTGAATCAGTTCATCTCGGCCCGCGACACGAAGGTCCAGAACGTCACCAACACCGAGTCCTACGGCTGCGGCGTGCGCGTGATCGCGAGCGGGACCTGGGGATTCGCGTCGACCAACGACGTGACACCGGACGGCGTGGCCCGCGCCGCGACGCAGGCGGTGGCCATCGCCAAGGCCAACAGCAAACTGCAAACCGAGCCGGTCCAGCTGGCGGCCGAACCGGGCCACGGTGAGGTGGCCTGGAAGACGCCGATCAAGAAGAACGCGTTCGAGGTGCCGATCTCCGAAAAAGCCGACGTGCTCCTCGCCGCCAGCAACGCCGCGCTTCAGAACGGCGCGAACTTCGTCAATTCTCTGCTCTTCCTCGTCAACGAGCAGAAGTACTTCGCCTCCACCGACGGCAGCTACATCGACCAGGACATCCACCGCATCTGGCCGACGTTCGTGGTGACCTCCGTCAACACGCAGACGGGCAAGTTCGAGACGCGCAACGCCTTGAGCGCGCCGCGCGGCATGGGCTACGAGTACATGGACATCGTCGCGGCGGAGAAAGTCCCGGGCCCCGCGGGACTGGAAACGGTCAACTATCGCGACGCCTACGACCTGGTCGAGGACGCCAAGCTCGCGGCGATCCAGGCGAAGGCGAAGCACACCGCCAAGAGCGTCGAGGCCGGCAAGTACGACCTGGTGCTCGATCCGACGAACCTGTGGCTCACGACGCACGAATCGGTCGGGCACCCGCTCGAGCTCGACCGCGTGCTGGGCTATGAGGCGAATTACGCCGGGACGAGCTTCGCGACGCTCGACAAGTGGCGCACGCACTCCTTCAACTACGGCAGCCACCTGGTGACGCTGTTCGCCGACAAGACGCAGCCCGGCGGGCTCGGCACCGTGGGATACGACGACGAGGGCGTGAAGTGCAAACGCTGGGACCTCGTCAAGAACGGGATTCTCGTCAACTACCAGGCGATCCGCGACCAGGTGCACGTCATCGGCCAGACCGCCTCGCACGGCTGCTGCTACGCCGACAGCTGGAGCGACGTCCAGTTCCAGCGCATGCCCAACGTGTCGCTCGAGCCGGGAACCCAGCAGCTCACCCCCGAGCAGCTGATCGGCGCCGTGGACAAGGGGATCTACATCGTCGGCGACAGCTCGTACTCGATCGATCAGCAGCGCTACAACTTCCAGTTCTCGGGACAGCTGTTCTACGAGATCCAGGGCGGCAAGATCGTGGGTCCGCTGCGCGACGTGGCCTACCAGTCGAACACGCAGGAATTCTGGAACTCGTGCGTCGCGATCTGTGACCAGCGTGACTACCGGCTGGGCGGATCGTTCTTCGACGGCAAGGGCCAGCCCGGGCAGATCAGTGCCGTGTCGCACGGCACTGCCACCAGCCGGTTCAACGGCGTCAACGTCATCAATACGGCGAGGAAGCTCTAATGGCCGCGCTCACATCCCAGGAAGCCCGGGCCATCATGGAGAAGGCGCTGCACTTCTCCAAGGCGGAGGCCTGCGAGGTCAACATCAACGCGAACGCGGGCGGCAACATCCGCTTCGCGCGCAACACCGTGAACACCGCCGGCGCGACCGAGGACACCCAGCTCGTGATCCAGTCGTTCTTCGGCCAGCGGTCGGGCACCGTGACGCTCAACGAATTCGACGATGCGGCGATCGAGCGTGCGGTGCGCCGCTCCGAGGAGCTGGCCCACCTGGCGCCGGAAGACGAGGAGTTGGTGCATCCCCTCGGGCCGCAGCAGTACGTCGACGCGCAGGCCTACTTCGACAACATCGCCAACATCAAGCCGGAGTACCGCACCCAGGTGGCGGCCAACAGCATCACCCCCGCCAAGGCCAAGGATTGTACCGCCGCCGGATTCCTGCAGGACGGCTCGCAGTGGCAGGCGATGCAGAACACGGCCGGCCTGTTCGCCTACAGCCGGCAGACGGGCGCCAATTTCTCCATCACCGTCCGCACCAACGACGGCACCGGCTCCGGGTATGCGACGCGTGAGGCGAACGACCTCACCAAGTTCGACGTCGATGCGGCCTCGCAGATCGCGATCGAGAAGGCGGCCGCCAGCCGCAATGCCCGCGCGATCGAGCCCGGGAAGTACACGGTGATCCTGGAGCCCGAGGCTGGGATCAATCTGCTCGCCAACCTGATCTTCAATCTCGACACGCGCGCCGCCGACGAGGGCCGGAGTTTTCTCGCCAAGGCCGGCGGCGGCACCAAGAAGGGCGAGAAGCTGCTCGACGAGCGGGTGCATGTCTGGTCCGATCCGGCGCACCCGGACGTGCCCACCTCCCCCTGGCAGGGCGACGGGCGTCCATACGAGAAAACCGACTGGGTCGCCGGCGGGGCGGTGCAGAACACGTACGTCTCACGCTATTGGGCCCAGAAGAAAGGCATCAAGGCGATTCCGTTCCCGCCCAACCTGATCATGGACGGCGGCACGGCGTCGACCGAAGACTTGATCCGCGACACTACGAAGGGCGTGCTGGTGACGCGGACCTGGTACATCCGCTCGGTCGATCCGCAGACGGTGCTCGTCACCGGACTGACACGGGATGGGACGTTCTACATCGAGAACGGGCAGATCAAGTACGCGATCAAGAATTTCCGGTTCAACGAGAGCCCGATCATCATGCTCAACAATTTGGATGCGATCGGGAAGCAGCAGCGCGTGTCGGGCTCGGACGCCGGCATCACGACCCTGATGCCCGTCCTCCGGATCCGGGACTTCAACTTCACGAGCCTGTCGGACGCCGTGTGAGGCAGGGTGACTGGTGGCAGGTGTCAGGTGTCAGGGCCTTCTCTATAGATTTCCTGACACCCGACACCTGACGCCTCAGAGTGAACCGCAGCCAATTCCTCGGCACGCTGGCCGGCATCACGCTGGCCCCCTGGGCCGAGGCCCGGGCGCTCGCCCTCGGCCGCCGTCGCGCCGACTTCACCTTTACCCGGCTGCAGTACACGTCGGGCGACTGGGACGTCGACCAGCGGATGCCGGCGAATCTGCTCAATTCTCTCATCGAGTACACAACGGTCGACGTCACGACGCGCGAGCGGGTCGTCCCACTGTCGAGCCCGGCCGTGTTCGACGCGCCGTTCTGCTACATGGCCGGCCATCGCCTGGTGCAGTTCACGGCGCCGGAGCGCAGTGTGTTCCAGCGTTACGTCCAGAACGGCGGGTTCGTCCTCGTCGACGACTGCAACCACGACATTGACGGGCTGTTCGCCAAATCGTTCGAGGCGCAAATCGCCGCGCTGTTCGGACCGCAGGCCCTGATCAAGTTGCCCAAGACACACGAGCTCTACCGGTCGTTTTTTGCGTTCTCCGATGGACCGCCGACCACCTCGCTCGAGCTCAACGGCTGGGGCGACGATCTCGTACACGACTACCTCAAGGGCGTCGTGCTCGACGGACGGCTCGCGATCCTCTACAGCAACAAGGACTATGGCTGCGAGTGGGACTACGACTTTCGCAACAAGCGCTTCCTTGCCGAAGACAACACCAAGTTCGGCGTGAACATCGTGATGTACGCGATGACGGGCGGAGCGTGACGCCATGACGACCACGGTCCCTCCCACCCTGGGCGAATCGGACGTCGCCGCGCTGCTCGGACGGCTCGAGGCGCTGCGCCGCGAGGTCGCCCGCGTGATCGTCGGCCAGGAGCGGGCGATCGAGGAGCTGCTCGTCACGTTCCTCGCGGGTGGCCACAGCCTGCTGGAAGGCGTCCCGGGGCTCGCCAAGACGCTGATGATCCGCACCCTCGCCGACGCGGTGGAGCTCTCCTTCCGCCGCATCCAGTTCACTCCCGACCTCATGCCGACCGACATCGTCGGCACCGAGATCCTGGAAGAAGAGCATGCGACCGGCCGCCGCTTCTTCAAGTTCGTGCGTGGCCCCGTCTTCGCGAATATCGTTCTCGCCGATGAGATCAATCGCACGCCGCCGAAGACGCAGGCGGCGCTGCTCGAGGCGATGCAGGAGTACGCCGTCACCTATGCCGGAACGACCTATCCCCTCGATCGCCCCTTCTTCGTGCTCGCCACCCAGAACCCGATCGAGCAGACCGGCACCTATCCGTTGCCGGAGGCGCAGCTCGACCGGTTCCTGCTGTACATCCGCATCGGCTATCCCGACGCCGCCGAGGAGCTCGAGATCCTGCGGCGCACCACCGGCCGCGCGACCCCGTCCGCGCGCCCCGTCCTCACCGGAGAGGACCTGGTACGCGCGCAGGCGCTCACCCGCGAGGTGCGCGTCTCCGACGACCTGTTCGAGTACGTCACCCGCCTGGTGCGCGCCACGCGGCCCGACCAGACCCCCGTCGCCTTCGTAAGAGAGTGGACCCGCTGGGGAGCGGGTCCGCGCGCGGGGCAAGCGCTGGTCCTGGCCGGCAAGGCACGGGCATTGCTGCACAATCGCTTCGCCGTCACGCTCGAGGACCTGCGCGCCGTTGCGGCGCCGGTGTTGCGCCATCGCGTGCTGGTGAACTTCCGCGCCGAAGCGGAAGGAATCGACGCCGATCAGGTGACCGACCGGCTGCTGGTCGAGGTGCCGGAGCCCAAAAGCCCGCTGCGCTAGTGCCGGACACATCCTATCGCTTCATCGACCCCAAGGTCCTCGCCGCCCTGGGTGACCTCATGCTCGCCGCCCGTACCGTGGTGGACGGGTTCATGTACGGCGTCCATCACAGTCGCATGCCCGGCGCGGGACTCGAATTCAGCCAGTACCGCAGCTACCAGCCGGGCGACGACCTGCGCCGCGTCGACTGGAAGCTGTTCGCCCGCTCCGACCGCTACTTCCTGCGGGACGCGGAGTCCGACACCAGCGTCACCGTCCGTCTCATCCTCGACGCCAGCGAATCGATGGCGCACGAAGAAGGCGGACTCAGCACGTTCGACTACGCCCGGCTCGCCGCCGCGGCGCTCGCCGTCCTGGCGCAGCGTCAGGGTGACGCCGTCGCCCTCACGGCGCTGAGCGATGCCGAGCTGCGGCTGATCCCGCCGGGCCGCGGGCAGCAGCATCTGCATCGTCTGCTGCACCTGCTCGAGCAGCTCGAGCCCCGCGGCACGTGGCCCGCGTGGGAGCGGATGGAGGGGATCTTCACGACCGGCGCGCCCCGCGGTCTCGCCGTCGTGATCACCGACCTGCACGAGCGGTCGCGGGAGATCCGCACCGTCGCCGCCAAACTCGTCGCCTTGCGCCACGAAGTGCTGGTCGTGCACGTCATCGGGCGCGCCGAGTTGGAGTTTCCCTATCAGGGGACAGTTGCGTTCGAAGAGCTCGAAACCGGCCGGCGCGTCGAGGTCGATACCAGCGCCGCGCGCGGCCCGTATCTCACCGCGCTCGAGCGTGAGCTGCGCGAAGTGCAACACGCCCTGCAGGAGCTGCCCGCCGACTACGCCCGGTTTCCCCTCGACCAGCCGCTCGACGACGCGCTGCGCCGCTATCTCACCGGCCGCGCGCGCGTCACCTGACGATGCTCGGCTTTCTCGCGCCGCTCTGGCTCGCCGGGCTGACGTCGCTCGTGGTCCCCCTCGCGCTCCACTTGTGGAGCCGCCGGACTGGGCGGGCGGTGCGCGTCGGCAGCATCCGACTGCTGAGCGGCGCCCCGCCCCCGATGGCGCGGCGACCGCGCCTGCATGACCCCTGGCTCCTCGCCCTGCGCTGCGCGCTCCTCGCCGCACTGGTGCTGGCGCTCGCGCGACCGTACTGGGGACCACCACACCGTCCGGCGACGACCTGGGCGCTCGTGGCGACGAACGTGGTCGATCGCGCAGGACTCGTCGACTCGCTCGAACGCGCCGGCAGGACGGTGCACCCACTCGACCCAAGCGACCTGTGGCTGAGCCTCGAGATCGCCGACCAATCCGCGCCGCCACGGACGCATTTCGAGGTGTTCGCGGCTCCTCTGCTCAGGAGCACGCGCGGGTCTCGGCCCCAGCTCCGGTCTCCCGTCGTCTGGCATCCGCGCGCCGCGGCTCGCGGACCTGAAGGACCGGCAGCGCCCCCCTTCCGCGGCCGCATCGTCGTGGTGTTCGCCGATGCTGAGCGCAACGACGATGCGCGCTACGTCGCGGCCGCGGTCCGGGCTGCGGGGACGGTGGCGGGGATCCCCGCGATCGTGACGACACGCGCCGCAGCGATAGCCAGCGTTGGGGTAGTGGACTCCGCCGACTGGATCGTCTGGCTCTCGGAACAGCCGCTCCCCGAGGTCGTCGAGCAGCGACTGCGGGCCGGTGTCACCGTGCTCACCGACCTCGGACGGGCGCAGCAACCGGTCACGCGCGCTGCGTTTGGGCTGGACCACGTTCCCGTTTGGACCGACGCCACCGGCGAGCCGCTGCTCACCGTCGCGCGCGAAGGTCGCGGCTTGCGCTACCGCTTCCACAGCCGGTTCACCCCAGGGTGGAGCAGCCTCGTCCTCGATCCCCGCTTCCCGGAAGCGATGGCGCGCTTATGGATCGGATCCGATTCGACGCGCATCGAGCGCGATGACCGACCGATCGCGCTCAGCCAGGTACGTCCAGAGTACGATCCGCGAGTCGGCTCGGGCGTTGCGGATATGGGCGCTCGATCACTCTTCCTTCCGCTGTGGCTGATCGCGGTAGGACTGTTCCTCGTGGAGCGGCGCATCGTGACGCGCAACGCCGTGCCGTGACGCTGCTCGACCGGCTGGTCCTGCGTTGGCACCTGCGCTGGACGCTTGCCGTCGGGATCGTGGCGATCGCGACCGCTGCGCTGACGGCGGTCATCGCCGCCCGCGCGTTCGACGGCTCGGTTGTTCTTCCCGCGCTCGTGGCAGCGATGGGAGTCCTGGCGGTGGGACGGTGGCGACGACCCCAGGTCGATGCACACGTCCTCGCCCGCCAGCTCAACCGCACGCTCCCGGCGGTCGAAGAGAGCGCCGATCTTCTGGCTCTGCCGCAGGAAGAGTTGTCGCCACTCGAGCGCTTGCAGCGCGCCCGGGTCGAAGCCCGGTTGGGACGTCTCACGGAGTTGCCTGCCCTTCCCGCCCGGGCGCTCACGGTGGCGATATGGTACGGGGGAGGAGCGGTGCTGCTCGCTGCACTCGGCCTGTGGTGGAATCCCGCTCGCGCCGGCGTCCCCCGCGCGGGAACGCCCGGCGCCGGCCCCGGAGCGACGCCCGGCGGGCCTCCGCAGATCACCGCCGTCGACGTGATCATCCGGCCGCCTGAGTACACCCGCCACCCGCAACGCACCGCGCACGACTGGGACCTCGATGTCGAACAGGACGGCCAGGTGACGTGGCGCGTCCACACCGATCGTGCCGCGCAGCGCGTGTTCCTTCTGACTACCGAAGGCGACACGATTCGCGGCGCGCCGCACGGGCAGGACGAGTTCGAGGCGCGAACCGTTCCCGTGCATTCCATGTTGTATCAGGCCGTCGTCGGAGTCGGAGCCGCGACGTGGGTCTCCGACTTTCATCGCTTGACGGTCATTCCTGACGAGCCGCCGGTGCTCACCGTCGTAAGCCCGGAACCGCGCACCGAGATCGCGTTTGGCGCGCCGCTGACCATTCCGGTGGAGGTGCTGGCGGCGGACGACTACGCCGTGGCCGAAGCCCATCTCGTCGCGACGGTGACGACCGGCGCCGGCGAAGCGGTGAAGTTTCGCGAGTTGACCTTGCCCTTCGACTCGAGTGTCCCCCGGCCCGCCGCGCACGGCCTGCTGCTGCGCCACACGCTCGACCTGCGCGCCTTCGGCCTCGGCCCGGGCGACGAGCTGTACTTCCACGTCGTGGCGCGCGACTCCCGCGCCCCGCAGCCGAACGAAACGCGCTCGGATACGTACTTCATCGTCCTGACCGACACGGCACGTGTGACGGTCGCAGACCTGAGCGGCCTGGCTGTCAACGGGATGCCGGAGTACCTGCGCAGCGAGCGCCAGATCATCATCGACACCGAGCGTCTACTCGCCGACGCGAGCCACATCACCGCCGCGGAATTCAAGAACCGCTCCGAATCGATCGGCTTCGACCAGGGAACGCTGCGCGACCGCTATGGCGAAATCGCGGGACAGGAAACGGTCGAGCAGGGCACGGAGGCGACGATCGAGCACGAGCACGACGTCGAAGACAACACGACGCTGCTCGCCACCCGCGTAAAAGACCAGCTGCAACAGGCCATCAGCCAGATGTTCGACGCGGAACGGCATCTGCGCATCGCCGAGCCGGCAGCCGCGCTGCCGTTCGAGTACCGCGCGCTCGAGCTGTTGAAGGCCGCGCAGGAGGCCGCCCGCGCGTACGTGTTGCGCGTCGGGTTCGAGCCGCCACCGCTCGAGCCGGACCGCACCCGGCTCACCGGAACGCTCACGGGGATCGGCAGCTCGACCAACGCACGTAGCGTTACCGCAATCACCACGCTGCCGGCGCTGCGCCAGGCATTGGCCCTGGTACGGCGGTTGGCCGATGGCGCGCGTGCCAGTGCGGCGGATGCCGCAGCGCTCGAGAGCGCCGGCCGGCAGCTGGGCGGTCTTGCCATCGCGCAGCCGGGGCGGCATCTGGCAACGCTGCGCGATCTCCGGTCGCTGTTGACGGCGCTCGCCGATTCCGGGGGACGTCCCTGCACCGATTGTCTGGCCGGTCTCGAGCGGGGATTGCTGGTTGCCCTTCCCGTCGCCGATCCGTCGGCGGACGCCGCACACGATGGTGCGGGACTCGCGCGCACGTACTTCGACCTGCTGCGCGCAGCGCGGGGGCCTTGAGATGAAACCGCTGCGGATCGCCGCCCTGGCGGCGGCGCTCGTCGCGCTTGCGGTCATCGGCATCCGCCCGAGCTGGCGCGTCGGCGCGCCCGCGCATGACGCGGTGCTCCTGACGCCCGGCGCCGAACGAGGGAGCAGCCAGCGGCTCGCCGACTCGCTCGGCGGAGCGCCGCTGTTCGCGAGTCTGGCAGACGCGCTCGCCCATCGCGACGGGATACGGCGCCTGCACGTCGTCGGCTGGGGGCTCGACGCCGACGACTGGGCGCGACTGGAATCGATCCCCGTCACCGTTCACGCGGCGCCCCTGCCCGCGGGGTTCACTCGCGCCAGCTGGCCCGCGCACATCGTCCTCGGCGACCGGCTGACCGTCGATGGGACGCTCTCCGGTCGTCGCGCATCGACGGTCGAGCTCGTCGACCTCACGGGGATCGTCGACAGCAGCGCCGTCGATTCCGCCGGTGCTTTTCATTTGGAGACCCAGCCGCGCGCCGCGGGTCCGATGCTGTACACCGTGCGCGTGCGCGGAGCGGCCGCCGCGGAGACGCTCGGAGTCGACGTCGCGCCACCTCCCATCTGGCGGGTGCTCGTGCTCGAGAGCGCGCCGCGTCCCGAGACCACGGTGTTGCGTGACTGGCTGGCGCGGCGTCGGGGGGTCGTCGCCGTCCGTTCCACGGTGAGCCGTGACCGCGTGCATCGCGAGTTCGTCAATCGGCCGAGCACCTCGCTCGAGGTGGTCACCGGATCCCTGCTCTCGCAGTTCGACATCGTGATGATCGACGGCCGCACGCTCGCCGGCCTCGGCACACAGGAGCGCGCAGCGCTGCATCGCGCGGTCGAAGTCGACGGACTTGGCGTGCTGCTCGTTCCCGACACGGTTCGCACCGACTTCTTCCTCGACTTCGCGGAACTGCGGCGCGGCGATCTCGAGGAGCGACTGGTGCGACCCGTGTGGTACGGACGCGGCGGGCGGGAACCGCTCGCGGCTGCGGTTGCGGCCGAGCCCTACGCCCTGGTCGATCGCTTCGGCACCGCGCCACTGATCGGCGATGGCTTCGGCCACGCGCTCGCCCAGGTGGCACCGCGCGGCGCCGGGCGCGTGACGTTGAGCCTGATTACCGGGACGGCGCGGTGGCGTCGCTCGGGCCTCACCGACACGTATGCCAGCTACTGGTCGCGGCTGCTCGCGGCAACGGCCGCTCCGAGCCGCGACACGCCGCGCTGGTCGGTCGCCACACCCGGTCCCTGGATCGTCGGCCGGCCGGTGGCGCTCGAAGCCGCGACCGAGCGCCCGCTCACGACGGCGCTCGTCGTGGATCCGGCGGGAACAGGCGACACGGTCTTCCTGGCGCGTGACGCATCGGGGCGGTGGCGCGGGATCTACTGGCCCCGGACTCCGGGCTGGCACACCCTCGGGGGTGACGGCGGTCCGGCCATGTATGTCCAACGCCCAGGGAGCTGGGTCGGAGTGCGAGCCGATCGGCGACTTGCCGCGAGCATTCAGGCCGGCATC
Organism: Gemmatimonadales bacterium; assembly: GCA_035718325.1. Lineage (GTDB taxonomy): Bacteria > Gemmatimonadota > Gemmatimonadetes > Gemmatimonadales > GWC2-71-9 > DASTHG01. Next base: position 33,769 of record DASTHG010000021.1, read on the forward strand.
ACGGCGGACCGCGACGAGCCCGCTATACGGGCAGCGCTCATCGTTCCCGCGCGACCGGTGCCGCTGGGATGGGCGTTCGCGCTGTTTCTCGTGGCCGCGGGATACCTGTGGTCGGAGCGGCGCCGGCACGTCCCCACGGCGGGAAGTCGAACCGATACAGCGACTTGAGCCTCGCCGAGAGCCCCGGGGCGAATTGACACCGAAGGCGCCGCGCCATAAGCTTGCCCCCAACATCTAACGCCCGGTAAGGGGAGCTCGGCGTGTCCGCAGAAGCCGCGCTGCAGAAGGTCCCGCTCTTCAGTCAATTGTCTCAGGTCGACCTCACGCGGGTGCTGGAGGTCGCGCGGGAGCGCGCCTATCCCAAGAACTCGGTGATTCTATTCGAGGACGATCCGGGCGATGCGCTCTATGTCGTCAAACAGGGACAGGTCAAAGTCGTGTTGATCGGCGAGGATGGCCGCGAGGTGATCCTGTCGGTGCTCGGCGAAGGCGACTTCTTCGGCGAGATGGCATTGATCGACGACGAACCCCGCTCGGCGCATGTCATCGCCATGGGCGACTCGACGTTGCTGGTGCTGCGGCGCGAGGATTTCCAGGGGCTGCTGATGCAGACGCCGGGGATCGCGCTGGCGATGCTGCGCGAGCTGACGCGGCGCCTGCGCCGCGTCGACGAGAAAGTGGGCAGCCTGGTACTGCTCGACGTAAATGGGCGCGTGGCGCGGCTGCTGCTCGATCTCGCCGACGAAGCAGGCGGCGAACGGATCACGCGCCGCCTCACGCACCACACCATCGCCCAGATGATCGGATCGTCGCGCGAGACGGTGAGCCGCACGATGCGGGAGCTGGTGGATAAGGGCTACATCGAGGTGTCGCGGCGCGACATTGTGATCCGTGACCGATCGGCGCTGGAATCCGCAGCCGGACGGTCGTAGACAGGTGAGCCTGGTCACCCCACCCCGGTGAGCGCGCAACTTGTCCTACGTCCCCGATTTTCCTTAACTTAGCGATCAATTGGGCGTGCCCGACCGCATGGCCTACACGGTGACTTTCTGGGGGACGCGAGGCTCGATCCCGACCCCCGGGCCCCACACCGCGCGCTACGGCGGGAATACGTCTTGCGTGGCGGTGGAAGGGCCCGGCGGGCAGTTGGTGATCCTGGACGCCGGGACCGGAATCCGCGGCCTTGGACTGACGCTGGTCGAGCGGCAAAACGGCGCCGTCGAGGCGGAGATCTTGTTGTCGCACACCCACTGGGATCACATCCAGGGGTTGCCGTACTTCAAGCCGTTCTTCGCTCCGGGCAACACGGTCCGCATCTGGGGATCGAAGCAGGGTACGACATCGCTGGACGAGATCCTGCATCTGCAGATGGATCCGGCGGTGTTCCCGGTACCGCTGACGGCTGTATCGGCGACGTTGTCGCTCGAAGAGGTTCGTGCCGGCGAAGAGTTCACCGTGGGGCCGTTCCAGGCCCGGGCGATGAAGCTGAGACATCCGGGCACGACACTGGCGTATCGGCTCAAGCCGAAGGTCGGTGGCCAGAGCATGGCGTACGTCACCGATAACGAGCTGGGCCCGGGGGGCAACTACGGCACGCCGGGGAGCTGGCGCCGGGATCTGGTAGAGTTTCTGAAGGGCGTGGATCTGCTGATTCACGACGCGATGTACACGCCGGCGGAGCTGGATACGCATCGCGGCTGGGGACATTCGTCGTACGAAGAAGCGGTGGAGCTGGCGGTGGAGGCGGGAGTGAAGAAGCTGGTGCTGTTCCACCACGAGCCCGAGCACGATGACGGCGCGATGGATGCGCTACATGCGGCGGCACGCCGCGCGGCCCAGCAACGGGGCGCGACGGCAGAAGTCGTCGTCGCCCAGGAAGGCATGCGACTGTCTCTCTAGATCGAGGTGCAGAACTTATGCGGATGCGTTCAGTCATCACCCTGCTCGGGTTGGGCCTGTCCGTGGGCCTGTCATCGCTCGCCGCCCAGGGCGGCGGCAATGACCAACGGCCCGGCATCGCCATTTTCGCGTTCTCGAACGGCGGGTCGTACGGGGCGCAGAAAGAGGATTACGACGCCCTGGAGCGCGGCATGGCCGGGATGCTGATTTCAGAGCTGGGTGCGAATCCGGCGCTGCGCGTGGTGGAGCGCGAGAACATCCAGAAGCTCGTGGACGAGCAGAACCTCGGGGCCTCGGGCCGCGTCGACGATCAGACCGCGGCGAAGATCGGCAAGCTCGTGGGCGCGCGCTACGCCGTGATGGGCAGTTTCGTCGATCTGTACGGCGATTTTCGCGTGGACGTGCGGGTCGTGAACGTCGAGACCTCCGAGATCATCAAGACCGAGAAGGTCACGATGCAACGCGAGCACCTGTTCGACCTGGTGCGCAACCTGTCGCAGGCATTGAACAAGGATCTGAACCTCCCGCCCCTGCCGCGCCAGGTGTCGGAGCAACGTATGAGCCGCCAGGTGCCGACCGAGGCGCTGACCTACTACAGCCGGGCGCTGTTGTACCACGATCGCGGACAGAAGGACAAGGCGATCGAGATGTACCAGCGCGCCATCGCCGTCTTCCCGCAGTACGCGGAAGCCCAGGACGGCCTGAAGCGGGAGCAGAATTCGTGACCGGCCGGTGAGCTCCGGCCCGATCGTTCAGATCGGCGGCGTCGCGGCGCGCTGGCTCTCCCAAGTGGGGGCGCTGGCGCGCTTCGGCTTTGGCGGGGCGCGCGCCGCCCTCGCCCTGCCCCGTGCCGGGCGCGCAGTCGTATTTCGCGTGACGCTCAACCAGATCCGCTTCACGGCGGTCAACGCCATCGGGCTCGTCGTCCTCCTCTCCGGCATTTTGTCGTTCCTGGTGATCTCGCAGGCGGTACGCGAGCTCGGTCAGTTTAGCGCCACCGGCTTGATCGGGACCCTGATGGTCGTGGCGATCGTGCGCGAGCTCGGGCCGCTGATCACCGCGCTCGCCATCGTGGGCCGCTCCGGGACCGCGATCGCCGCCGAGCTCGCGACCAACAAGGTGATGGGCGAGGTGCGCGCCCTCGAGGGGATGGGCATCGACCCGCGGCAGTACCTCGTGCTGCCCCGGTTCATCGGCGCGGTCATGAGCGTCTTCGCGCTGCTCGTGGTGTTCGACATCGTCGCGATATTCGCGGGATTCGCCGCCGCCAGCTTCAACGGCATGACGGGGACGCGCTACACCCAGATCGTGCTGCAATCGCTCTCGGCAGGCGATGTCTGGCTCACCATCGGCAAGGCGCTCGTGTTCGGCTGCATCGTCGGGATCTTACCGAGCTATTTCGGGATCTCGGTACGCCGCGCCGCGACGGAAGTGCCGATCGCGGTGAGCCGCGCCACGGTGGCGTCGATCGTCGGCGTGTTCATCTGCTCCGCCCTGTTCGTCGCGATCCGGTGAGCCGCAGATGACCGTCCCGCTCGCCTTCGCGAACGTCCCCTTGAGTGCCCGCGAGCGGGAGCCCTTCACCCTCAGCGTCGCTGCCCACCAGACGGTGGCGGTCCTCGGGGACGAGGACTCGGGCGTGGACCGGCTCGGCGGCTATGCCATGGGCCTCGAGCGTCCCCGCGCCGGCGTCGTGCACACCTTCGACATGGACGTCGAGGCCATGCCCGAGCGGGAGCGTTTGGCCTTCCGCCGCCGGGTCGGGTACCTTCCTGCCGGTGATGGGTTGTTGCAGAATCTCTCGCTGCGCGAGAACGTCGCGCTCCCTTTGCGATTCGGCAGTGACGCGACGCCGTTCGACATCGACGGGCGGGTGAAGGTGATCCTGACCGCCGTGCGGCTCGGCGCCGCGGCCGACCGGCGGCCCGCGCGGGCGAACGAGGAGGAATGCCGCCGCGCGGCGCTGGCGCGGGCGATCGCGTTCGACCCGCTGCTCCTCGTGCTGGAGCAGCCATTCGACGGCATTACGGCGCGGGCGTCCGCCGAGCTGCTCGAGATCGCGCGCGGTGGCGAGACGGCCGAAGGCGCCCGGCGCTCGATTCTCATCACCGGTCAGGAGATCCCGACCGTCGTCCAGCGGCGCTGCGACCGCGTGTACCGATTGACGCGCGCCGGCACGCTGGAGCTGGAAACGGCCTGAGGCGAGGACGCGTGGATACAGCCCGGCAGGACTTCACCGTGGGACTCGTGATCGTCGGCGCCATCGCCGTCGTGGTGGGGGCGTTGCTCGCCACCAGCGGCTGGGGGGAGCGGCGCTACGATCTCTACCTGCGGGCCAGCAACGCGGACGGCCTGACCACGGACAGCCGGGTGCTGTTGCAAGGTCTCGAGGTCGGACGCGTCACCCGGGTCTCGCCGCTGGTCGACTCCACGAGCCATAGGATCTCCTTCATCGCGCGACTCTCGATGATCGAGCGGTTCGCCGGCGGGGCGGATCTCCGACTTCCCAAGGGCACCAGCGGTCAGCTCGAACCGGCCAATCAGTTTTCTCCATCCGTGCTGATCCGCCTGGTCCTCCCCGATTCCACCACCCGCTCGGGCCGCCTCCTCGCCGCCGGAGACACGATCACGTCGGATCGCAAGATCCCCGTCCTCGAGCAGGTCGCCGAGGTGGCGCAGAATCTGTCCAAGGAAGTCGCGGAAGTCCTGCATCGCACGCATCAATCGCTCGAGCACGTCGACGTGATTCTCACGCAGGCCAACGGGATATTGAAGGACGTGAAGCCGAACGTGCAGGCGACCCTTGCCGACGTGTCGGCGACGATGGGACGCGTCAATCAGCTGGTGCAGCGGCTCGACCCCGGCCTCGCCGATTCGGTGTCCGGAGCGCTGGCGCTCTCCAATCGCGTGCTGCTGCGTGTCGACTCGCTCGCCGCCCAGGCGAGCCAGATGACGACCGAAAACCGGCAGGATATCCGCACGGCGGTGGGCAATCTCACCCAGCTCACGAAGCAGCTCAATCACCTCACCGAAGAGGTGTCGCGCCGTCCCTACCGGTTGCTGACCGGCGTCAAGCCGCTCGACAGCGATACCGTGCGTCCCGCCGCCGCGCATGCGACGGACCCGAAGGACTCGACGCGGCCGTGACGTACTTGCTGCTGCACCCCGCGACCTGGTCGCCGGTGCCGCTCGCCCCGGCCCTGGAGGCGGCGCGCGTGGAAACACGGTCGGTCTCGGGCGGCCGGGACCTCGTGCCGGATGACCGGCCGACCGTCTTCCTGCTCGATCCCGATACGCGCAGCACCTTCTCGGTGGACGCGCTGCGCGCCTTCGTCGACGCCGGCGGGGCGATCGTTGCGATCGGCCGCGAGGGCGAGGACGACGTGCCCGACGGGCTGCCCGTCGAGCTGCTGACCGGCTTCGTCCGCTTCCCGGCGGGGCAACGGCAGCTGCTCGTCTCGATCCGGGCCGGTTACCGTGAAGCAGCCGCGCGCGTCGAGACCGGCCGGGCCCGCGCCGAAGCGGCGCAGCGCAGTCGCGAGATCGGCGAGATGACGCGGATCGGCACCGCGCTTGGTACCGAGCGCGACACGAAGAAACTCCTGGACCTGATTCTCGACCAGGCACGGCGCATCACCAAGTCCGACGCCGGGAGCCTGTATCTCGTGGAGACGGACGAGGACACGGGGATCAAGCGGATGCGGTTCATGGTGGCCCAGAACTTCACCAAACCGGATCTCCCGTTCCGCGAGTCGACGATGCGGCTCGACCGCTCGAGCCTCGCGGGCTATGCGGCGACGACCGGCGAGCCGTTGGTGATCGACGACGCCTATTTCCTGCCCCCGGACGTCGAGTACACGATCAACCGTTCGTTCGACGAGCGGCATGGGTACAGAACGAAATCGATGTTGGTGATCCCGATGAAGGACCATCGCGAGATCATCATCGGCGTGCTGCAGCTGATCAACCGCAAGGGCACCTACGAAGCCCGGCTCGAGACCCTGGAGGACGTCCAGCGGGAGGTCGTGCCCTACTCGCGCCGCGCCGTCGAGCTGGTCAGCGCGCTCGCGGGGCAGGCCGCGGTCTCGATCGAGAACGCCCAGCTGTACGAGCGCATCAACCGGATGTTCAAGGAGTTCGTCGACGCGTCCGTACAAGCGATCGAGCAACGCGATCCGATCACCAAAGGCCACTCGAAGCGCGTGGCCGGCTGGACGGTCGGGCTGGCGGAGGCCGTCGACCGCGTCGCCGACGGAGCCTTCGGCGCGACGCATTTCACGCGGGACCAGATCCGCGAGATCGAATATGCGGGGCTGCTGCACGACTTCGGCAAGGTCGGCGTGAAAGAGGACGTGCTCCAAAAAGCCAAGAAGCTCTACCCCGACCGGCTGGAGCTGATCAAGCAGCGCCACGCCTTCGTGCGCCGCAGCATGGAACGGGACTTCTGGCGCAGCCGGGCGGAATTCCTCGAGCATCATGGCCAGGACGGGTATGCCGATTTTCTCGCCAAGCTCGACGACGAGCAGCGACGCGAGGTTGAGCACCTGGATCAGTTTCTCCGCAGCGTCGTCTCCGCCAACGAGCCCAGCCTCCTCCTGGTGCCCGAGAACAAGGCCGAGCTGACACAATTCGGTGGTCGCACGTACGTGGATCTCGACGGTCAGAGCCAGCCGTTGCTCACCCAGGACGAGGTGCGGTTCCTGACGATCCGTAAGGGGAGCCTCGACGACGCCGAGCGCAAACAAATCGAGAGCCACGTCGAGCACACGTGGAACTTCCTGCAGGAAATCAAATGGACGCCCGAGCTGGCTCGCATCCCGATCATCGCCTACGGCCACCATGAGAAACTCGATGGCTCCGGGTACCCCAGGCACATTTCGGGCGACGCGATTCCGATTCAGACGCGCATGATGACGATCAGCGACATCTACGATGCGTTAGTCGCGCAGGACCGGCCGTACAAGAAGAAAGTGTTGCCGGAGAACGCGCTCGACATCATGCACCGCGAGCTGGTGACTCCCGGGCAGCTGGACGGCGAGCTGTTCAAAGTGTTCATCGACGCCAAGGTGTTCGCGATCGAAGTCCCGACCTGATCACCCTCCGATATCGACGGATCCCGCAAACGTATCGCAGGCGTCCAGTCGCCCCGACTCAAACCCCCTCCTGAACCACGCCGACCGCTCGCGTGACGTGCCGTGGGTGAAACTCTCCGGATTCACGTGACCCGTCGCCATGCGCTGCAGCCGGTCATCGCCGACCGCCGCGGCGGCGTTCAAGCCGCTCTGCAGATCTCCCGGCTCCACGATGCCCTCGCGCCCCGCCTCGTGTCCCCAGACCCCGGCGTAGCAATCCGCCTGCAGCTCGAGCCGGACGGAAGCATCGTTGCCGCCGCTGTGCGCGCGCTGCTCGGTTCCGAGGAGCCACTGCACGTGATGGCCCAGCTCGTGTGCGAGCACGTACGCTTCGGCAAACTCCCCCGGCGCGCCGAAGCGGTCTCGCAGCTCGTCGTAGAACCCGAGATCGATATAGACCTTGTTGTCACCGGGACAGTAGAACGGGCCGCTCGCCGTCTCGGCGAAGCCGCACGCGGAATTGATGCCGTCGCGGAACAGCACGAGATGCGCGTGCTGGTATGGCGTCCCTTGTTGCGCGAGCAGCTCGGTCCAGGTCGCCTGGGCGGTGTCGAGCACGAAGGTCACGAACTGCACCAGCGTGTCCTCGCGCGGCGTCGAGACGACGCTGTCGCCCACCACCGTCGCCGGGACGCCTCCCGCCGCACCACTGTCCAGTAACGTGAAGAGATTACGACGGAACAACAGGCTCAGCACCAAAAGGACGACGAGTCCGCCCACGCCCAGGCGCAACCCACCACCTCCAAACCCGCCTCCGCCGCCGGACTCGCCGCGCCGATCCTCGACATCCGAGCTGTCTGCGCCGGAGCTCCACCGCATACGCCCTCCCGATTCCTATCGCGTGCCGCGCTGTGCCAGGAGCTCCACGATCTTCGCGCACCCCGCCAGGATCGCCTGGCGCCGGTCGTCGCGCACCAGCGGCGTGCTCTTGCCGCCGCTGTCGATTTGCGCGCGGGCAATTTCGAGCGTCGTGCGCCCGTAGGGGTCCTTCACGAGCGGGTCGCCGCCGCGCGACAGCAGCAGCTCGACGACCTCGGGGTGGCCCCACACCGTGGCGAGCTGGAGCGCGGTCCATCCACCCACCAGGGCGTTGACCTGTCGCCGCGGCCCTTTCACCAGCTCCTTGACCCGATCGAGCAAGCCGTACGCGGCCGCCCGGTGGAGATCGACCTCGGCCCCCCGGTCGAAGAGATACCGCACCATCTCGACATAGCCTTCTTCGTTGGCCCAGCCGATCGGCGTCATCTGGTAGGTATCGTCGCGGGCGTTGAGGTCGGCGCCGGCGGCCAGCAGGGTGTCGACCATGCGGCGGTCGTTGGCGATCGCGGCGAAGTGCAACGCGGTGCCGCCTTCGTTGCGAATCGACACCAGTGTGGGATCGTCGGCCAGAATGGCTTTGACGCGGTCCGCCGACGGTTCCTGCACCGCGGCAAAAAAAGCCGCGGGGTCGGAGCGCCGCGTCCCCGGAGGGGCGCCGCTGTCACGCGTGGGGTCTGTCATGGCTCCTCCAGCACTTGTCGACGGGTGCTGTCAGGGAAGTTGGCGGGGTCGACGGGTCCCCGTCAACTCAACAGCAGCTTGCCGGCGACGAACACCAGGAACACGCCGAACGCGCGCCGCAACGTCGTGTCCGAGAGACCTTGGGCGAGTTTCGCACCGAGCAGCGCCCCCAGAAACAACCCGACCGCGATGAGCGCCGCATAGGCGAGATTCACCTGCCCGCGTTTGTAGTATTGCAGGAACCCCAGCAACCCCACCGGCAAGAGCAACGCGCCGAGCGACGTCCCGTTCGCGGTGTGTTGCGGCAGTTTCGCCAGCAGCACGAGGCCGGGCACGATCACGATCGCGCCTCCTACCCCGAACAGGCCGGAGATCACACCGGCTGCCAGACCCAACACCGCCACCAATGCGTAGATCATGCTCCCCTCCTCGTCGCTGATGGTTCGTTGCCCCATCCAC